>JAKSKA010000139.1 GCA_024401915.1 Bacteroidales bacterium | reverse complement strand
TATGTGCCCGAACTGCGGCTTCATCCATTTCCCGGATTCGCTTACGACGGGGTCGAGCATAATGCCCCACAAGAAGAACCCGGACGTGTGGGAGATGGTGCGCGGCAAGTGCAATATGATCCTTTCCGTGGAGAACACGATCTCGATGATGTGCAGCAATATGCCCCACGGCTATCACCGTGATTTCCAGCTGCTGAAGGACGTGCTCTTCCCGGCTCTGGAGAAGATGCACTCCTGCCTCGATATGACCTGCTATATGCTGGGCTACATCGAGATAAACAGGAACATCCTCGCTTCCGGGGCATACGACCACCTCTTCACCGTCGAGGAGGTCAACCGCCGCACGCTTGCCGGAACCCCTTTCCGCGAGGCATACAGGCAGGTCGGCGTAGAGGTGAACGAGGGAAACTTCAGGTATGACGGAAAGAATCCGGCTGAACTGAAGGTCAGCGACCTCGGCCATAGCCACGCCGGGAGCATCGGGAATCTTTGTAACGATAAAATAGCCTCCCTGATGGAGGAGGCTTCAAATTGGAAATATGAAAAAGTTCAGTAAAGTACTCGTCCTCGGTTCCGGCGCCCTCAAGATCGGGCAGGCCGGCGAATTTGACTACAGCGGCTCCCAGGCCCTCAAGGCCCTGAAGGAAGAAGGTGTCCGGACTGTCCTCATCAATCCGAACATCGCTACGGTCCAGACCAGTGAGGGAGTGGCCGACAAGGTTTATTTCCTGCCAGTCACCCCGAAATTCGTCACCGAGGTTATTGAAAAGGAAAGGCCCGAAGGCATATTGCTTTCCTTCGGCGGCCAGACCGCACTCAACTGCGGAGTCGAGCTTTACAAGAGCGGAGTCCTCGCCAAATATGGCGTCCAGGTGCTTGGAACGCCGATCAAGTCCATAATCGACACCGAGGACCGCGAACTTTTCGTCGAGAGGCTCGATGAGATAGGTGTGAAGACCATCAAGTCCCACGCCGCCGAATCTATCGAGGAGGCCCGCGCCGCAGCATCGGAGGTGGGCTATCCCGTCATCCTGAGGGCCGCTTTCGCCCTCGGCGGACTCGGGTCCGGCTTCTGCGACAACGAGGCGGAGCTGGAGAAGACCGCCGCGAAATCCTTCTCCTTCTCCAACCAGGTGCTGGTGGAGAAATCGCTCAAGGGATGGAAGGAGATAGAATTCGAAGTGGTCAGGGACGCGTCAGACAAGTGTATGACCGTCTGCGATATGGAGAATTTCGATCCCCTCGGCATCCATACCGGCGAGAGCATCGTCGTAGCTCCGACCCAGTCCCTGAGCCGTGAGGAGCTGGACTTCCTCCACGCTCTTTCAATAAAGATCGTAAGACATCTGGGTATAGTGGGCGAGTGCAACATCCAGTTCGCCTTCGCCCCCGACGGCTCGATGGATTACCGTGTCATAGAGGTGAATGCGCGTCTCAGCCGCTCGTCGGCACTTGCCTCCAAGGCTACAGGCTATCCTCTCGCATTCGTTGCGGCGAAGATCGGTCTCGGCTATGACCTCTGCGAGATAGGCAATGCCGCCGAAGCGCCGAAGGTGGACTACGTGGTCTGCAAGCTGCCCCGCTGGGACCTTGCCAAGTTCCGCGGCGTCTCCCACGAGATCGGCACCACGATGAAGAGTGTCGGCGAGGTGATGTCAATCGGACTCAACTTCGAGGAGACCATCCAGAAGGGACTGCGTATGATAGGGCAGGGGGCCAACGGCTTCGTCTGCAACAAGGCCTACAAGTGCTCCAGCCTCGACTACGAGCTCTCCCATCCTACCGACACGCGAATGTTCGCGATAGCCGCCGCACTCGAATCGGGCTACAGCGTTGACAAGATAGCCGAGCTTACGAAGATCGACCGCTGGTTCCTCGAGAAGCTGGCCGGCATCGAGTCTCTTTCGCGCAGGATATCGGGCGCCGCTTCCGTTTCCGCCCTTGACCGGGAGCTGCTTCTGGAAGCGAAGAAATACGGTTTCTCCGACCTCCAGATCTCGCGCCTGCTTGGCTGCGGAGAGGAGGAGGTGCGCGCCCTGCGCCTTTCCTTCGGGCTCAGGCCCCGGGTGAAGCGCATCGAGACTCTGAAGACGGGCAACGGCGCTCCAAGCAACTACCTCTACCTTACCTACAACAGCGACAGCGATGACATCAGTTTCAAGGACGGCTCCAACACTGTCGTCGTGCTGGGCTCCGGCGCATACAGGATCGGCAGCAGCGTCGAGTTCGACTGGTGCAGCGTGAACGCGTTGAACACCTTGCGTTCGAGGGGGTATGAAGCAGTGATGATAAACTACAACCCCGAGACCGTATCGACCGACTACGACGTGTGCGACAGGCTCTATTTCGACGAGCTCACCTACGAGATCGTAATGGACATCTGCGCCCTGGAGAAGCCTTTCGGCGTCATCGTGAGCGTCGGTGGCCAGATACCGAACAACCTCGCACTGCCTCTCTCCAATGCAGGAATCCATATCCTCGGAACCACCGCCGAGTCCATAGACCGTGCCGAGGACAGGAACAAGTTCTCGTCCGTGGTCGACAGCCTCGGCATCGACCAGCCCCGCTGGAGCGAGCTCACGACCAAGGAGGACGTCGATCACTTCGTCGCCGAAGTGGGCTTCCCCGTGCTCGTGAGGCCGTCCTACGTGCTTTCCGGAGCAGCGATGAACGTATGTTACAGCTCTGAAGACCTCTGGCGCTTCCTCGACCTCGCAGTTGACGTGTCCGCGGAACATCCTGTCGTCATCAGCTCCTTTATGCAGCGCTGCAAGGAGATCGAGTTCTATGCGGTAGCGGACGAGGGCAGGCTTGTCGCCTATGCCATTTCGGAGCACATCGAGTTCGCCGGTGTCCACTCGGGCGACGCGACTATCCAGTTCCCGGCCCAGAAGATATACGGCGTCGTGGCTGCACGTATCAGGAAGATCGCCTCGAAGATCGCTTCCACGCTGAACATCACCGGTCCTTTCAACATACAGTTCCTCGTCTCCTCTGATTTCATAAAGGTCATCGAATGTAACCTGAGAGCTTCACGCAGCTTCCCGTTCGTTTCGAAGATTATGAAAATCAATATGATAGAGCTTGCGACACGCTGTATGCTCGGGGAGCACCCGCAGACCCTGGCCTTCGATGCCTTCGAACTCGAGTACGTGGGCGTCAAGGCGTCGCAGTTCTCATTCTCCCGTCTGGGCAGCGCCGACCCGGTGCTCGGAGTGGATATGGCGTCCACGGGTGAGGTCGGATGTATAGGCGATACGATGGATGAGGCCCTGCTGAAGTCGATGATATCCGTGGGCCACAAGATCCCGCGCAAGACCGTGCTCATCTCTTCCGGCAATGCTATCCAGAAGGCCGATATGCTTATGGCCTGCCACAAGCTCGTCGCGTCCAAATATACGATCTACGCTACTTCCGGCACCTTCAAGTATCTGCAGGAGAATGGGATACCCTGTCTGAGGGCACTCTGGCCCAGCGAGGTCGAGGAGGGCATCAAGGACGCTCCCGCAGCCCTGGACCTCATCCGGGACCAGAGGGTCGAACTCGTCATCAACATCACCAAGAATTTCTCCCACGGAGAGCTCACCAACGGGTACAAGATGCGCCGTGCGGCCATCGACTACAACATCCCGCTGATTACTAACAACAGGCTCGCGACCGCCTACATCCGCGCTTTCTGCTCGGTGGGTGCCGACGGCCTGAAGATCAAGAGCTGGGACGAATACTAGGGCGTTATACCAGGGCGGTCAGTTGCTCTCCTCCGAAATCTTCCGCTTCGCTCCATCCCGCCCCTTCGGGGCACCCGTTCACGAGGCCACGGGCGGCCACGGATTTCGGAGGAGACAACTGACGCCCCTGGAAATCTTCCGCTTCGCTCCATCCCGCCCCTTCGGGGCACCCGTTCACGAGGCCA
>JAKSKA010000138.1 GCA_024401915.1 Bacteroidales bacterium | reverse complement strand
GCAATCTCCGCCTCGATAGCCGGACCGAGATTGTTCTTCTGCATCCTGTACGCCTGCTCTATACAGCGCCTTACGGCGAGCGCATCACTGCTTCCGTGCCCCTTCACAACGACTTTCGAAGTACCGAGAAGCACGCTTCCGCCATAGTTCTGGTAGTTCATGAACTCCTTCAGGTCACGGAACATACGCTTCTGAAACAGAGCGCCGAACTTATATATGGAACGGGAGAATATCGAAGCCTTTACCTTCTTCAGCAGTTCGATTGCCGTGCCCTCCGTAGCCTTGGTCAGCACGTTGCCGCTGAAGCCGTCGCAGACCACCACGTCATACGAACCGGAAAGCAGGTCGCGGCTCTCCATATTGCCGACGAAATTGACGCACTCCGTTTCCGTGAGCATAGCATAGGCCTTACGGCGCTTGTCATCGCCCTTCTCAGCCTCCTTGCCGACATTGAGCAGTGCCGTACGCGGCTTCACGACATCATACGCCTTCTCCAGATATAGGCTTGCCATAATGGCGAACTGCCGCAGCATATCGGCATCCACATCCACGTTGGCACCGCTGTCGCAGATTCCGACGATCCCGCCCTTCATCGTGGGCAGGAGCGGGCAGAAGGCGGGCCTGATCACGCCGCGCAGGCGTCCGAGGCGCACGAGCGCACCCGTGACGAGGGCTCCGGTCGAACCGGTGCTTACCATCCCGTCCACGTCGTCGCGGTCGCGCAGCATCATTATGGCCTTCATCATCGAGGAATCGCGTTTCAGCCGCACCACGTCGGTGGGTTTCTCGTCGCAACCTATCACCTGGGGGGCGTGGACTATCTCCAGCCTGCCGTCGAAGGAAGGCTTGCCTTCAAGGCATCTGCCTATGAGCTCACTGTCGCCGGTGAGCACGATGCTGAGGTCCTCTATGGCCGCGAGAGCAGCGAGGGCGCCGTCAACGTTGGCTTCGGGACTGTTGTCACCCCCGAAGCAATCCACAACTATGCGTACCATCACTTTGCCTGCTGCTTGTCAAGATAAGCGACGACATCGCCGACGGTCGTGAAGCCCACAAGTTCCTCGTCGGGAATCATAATGCCGTAATCGTCCTCTATCTTCATCAGGAGCTGGAGTATCACGAGCGAATCAGCGCCAAGATCGTCCATAATGCGGGACTCGGGCGTGATCGTATCAACGTCTGCTATGCGGAGCTGCTTGGCCAGGATATCCCTGACCTGGGGGAACATATTCATATCAGTTTCTTAATATATGAGCGGCGGCGCTTCACCTGTTCGTAGTTGAAGCGGTGCCACAGGTTGATTATTGCGTGGTTATTCTCGAGATTGAGGTTGGATTCGGCGTAGAGCGTGCCCTTCTGGCGGAGCATCTCGGCCAGCTTGGCGGCAACGCAGACGCTGATTCCCCTGTTGGCCCATTCCGGGTCGACACCTATGAGGCCGAGGTCTATGATTTCAGGCCTGAACTTGTCCTTCAGGAAACGGAGGAGGGCCTTGGGATAGAGATGGCCGTCGGAAGCCTGCATAGTCTTCGACAGACTGGGGAAACAGAGCGCCATCAGCACCACCTTGTTGTTCTCGTCGAGGATCACGGCAACGTGCTTGTTATCGATGATGAGATTGAAGTTGCTGATCATCAGTTTCTTCATATTGTCGGAGAAAGGAACTGTCCCGTAGATATGCTCATAGGACTTGTCCAGGATCTCGAAGAAGCCGTCCTTGTATTTGCGGAGGAAATCACGGCCGTTTCTCGACTCTCCGAAATGGAGCTTGTAGCGGCGCATTATGAAGTCCGCCATCTTCTTGAGTTCCGCCTCCTGTTCAGGTTCGGGAGCCTTGATGCGGAACTCGAGCCAGTCCACTTCCTTGGCATATCCGAGCCTCTCGATGAAGTCGCCGTAGTAGGCGGCATTGTACTGCTCCTCGAAGGTATTGGGCTCGTTGAAACCATCCACCAGCAGGCCTTCGCGCTCAAGGTCGGAAAAGCCGAGAGGGCCGCAGGCAAGTTCCATACCCTTGGAGCGCGCCCAGTCCTCGACGGTGTCGAAAAGCGCCTTGGCGACCTCGAAATCCTCGATGCAGTCGAAGCGGTTGAAGCGCACGCGCTTCTCCCCTGTCTTCTCGTTGCTGGCACGCTGGATTATCCCGGCGATGCGGCCTACTATCTTTCCGTCCCTGTAGGCGTTGAAATATGCCGCCTCGCTGGTTTCGTAATAAATGTAATCATCACGGAACAGGTCCTTCTCCGACATCCACATAGCGGGGACATAGGACGGATTGTTCCTGTACAGGTCATTCGGGAACTGCAGGAATTCCTTCTGCATCCGGCGACCCTTGACCTCTTTGACTTCAATCATAATTATCTTCCTTTTGAATGGAATGCCACGCCCACACCGTTGGGGCCGCAATGGCTGCCGGCCGTGGGATTGGTACATACGAATTCTATCTCCAGGTCCTCACCGAACCTGCTGCGGAGCATCCCGGCCATCTGCTCGGCCAGTTCGGGCGCATCCGTATGGCCCACGACGAAACGATGTCCCTTTATGTCGTCGCCCATAGACTCGACGTACGACAGCAGCTTCTCCATCACCTGCGTTCTGCCCTTCACCGTCCCTATGCTCTCCATCTTGCCTTCCGAGCTCATATGGATGACGGGGCGCAGGCCGATGAGTCCGCCCATCGTTGCGGCGAGACCGCCGACGCGGCCGCTCCTGCGGAAGAACTTGAGGTCGTCCGCAAAGAAATACTGTGCATAATTGTCAACCTCGCGTCCGGCCCATTCCACTGCCTCCTGAGCCGTCATTCCGGCCTTCAGGCGGTCGCCAAGCTCCCTCACGATGAGGTAGCTGACAATGGTGATGCCCTTGGTGTCGATGCCGTAGAAACTGCGTTCGGGATACTTTGCCTTCAGGGCGGCCACAGCCTTGTCCATAGCATCGAAGGTCATTGTCATCGCTGCGCTGAAATGGACATAAAGGATATCGTTGCCGGCAGCGAACTCAGGTTCGAAATAGGACATATAGACCTCCTCGCTGATGGCGCTGGTGGTCGGCAGCACTCCCCCGCGCAGCATATCATAGAAGGCGTGGGAGTCGAAACGATCGAAATCCACATACGGCCTGACGGTCTTCCCGTCCACGCAGTACGGCATACTGATAAGCTTGTAACCGTATTCCGCCGCGACTTCGGGCGTGATATCGGTATCAGTGTCTGTGAATAGTGTCAGCATAATGTTATAATGTAGTCATATACAGGCTGATCTCCATCGATCAGCATAAATTCAGTTCTTGGATAAGCTCCCTGCAGCGAAGAAAGCAGCGCGGCGGCATCGTCGTCCGCGACCTCTCCGCCATAGAAAACCAGGGCAACCTCGTGGTCTGCGATGCCCGCCTTGGCAACCACGGAGAGTGCGGCAGCGCTGCGGTCGGCGTCAGCGGCAAGTACCGCATCCCCGACAAAGCCGAGATACTCCCCTTCCTTCACGGCCACCCCGTCCACGCTGGCATCCCTGACGGCGCGCGACACCATACAGGCGGTCACGCCTGCCATAGTCTCCTCTGCGGCGCGGAGAGCTTCTCCGGAATCGCGGCAATCCCTGTCAAGCGACGCGACGGCAACGTAACCCGCCCCCTCGTTCCTGCTCGGGATCACGACCACTTCGGACCCGGTATAGATTTCAGCGGCCTGGCGCGCAGCCATAATCACGTTGGAATTGTTCGGGAACACATAGATACGCGAAGCGTCAGCCGCCTCGAAAGCCGCAACGAAATCAGCAGCGCTGGGGTTCATCGTCTGACCGCCCTCGACCACCACGTCGGCTCCGGCCTCGCGGAACGCCTCCGCAATGCCCTTTCCGGCCGCAACGGCGACAACGGCGCAGCGTTTGCGCTGGACGAAGGACGGCACCGTCTCCTCCGGCGCCTTGAAATTATTCTGAATCGTTGCCTCACTGTGCTG
>JAKSKA010000137.1 GCA_024401915.1 Bacteroidales bacterium | reverse complement strand
ACGTTAAAACCATCGACCACAGACAGTTCCGTGGCCGACAGGATATCCCCGTGCCGGCTGCGCCAGTCCAGCAGCGACTCCACCTGATAGGACGAAAACAGACCGCTCGCGAGCAGTTTCCCCCTGCTGGCCTCGTTGAGACGCAGCGGCCTCCTGAAAAGGTCCTGGAAGTTTTCAAGGTCATTGACCGGAATCTCCGAAACATCCGCCGCCCCCGTAATCCGCAGCACAGCCCTCTCTACGGTCAGTTCACCTCCCGATCCATCAGCGTTTTTCCCGTAACGTTCGTCATTGGCATACATCGTGCCCGCGAAGAAAAGTGCGGACACACAAATAAAATGGGTCATAAAATCTCTCATATCCCTGAGGCTTTGTGACCCGAAGACGTTTTCCCATTCCAAATTTAAGAAAATTTCCGTAAATTTGTTGGATAATTCTAACGAAAATGGCTAAGGTAAAAGTTCACGACAAAGTCTTCCGTACGATGATCCCCAACGAAAAGCTCCTGAGCTGCATCGACGGGGTCGCCGAGAAGATAAACCAGGACTACAAGGACTACAGGGAACCTCCCATGCTCCTGTGTGTGCTCAACGGTGCGCTTCCGTTCACGGCATCGCTTCTGCAGAGGCTGTATTTCGACTGCCAGCTGCAGGCCATAAAGGTCTCGTCATACGACGGCCTTCAGAGCACGGGTCATCTGACGACCAAGCTCGGCCCGACGGCCGACGTTAAGGGTCAGAGCATCATCATCTGCGAGGATCTGGTGGACACGGGAATCACGATACGTGCCCTGAAGGCGCTGCTTATGGAAATGGGCGCGGCCGAGGTCAAGGTCTGCTGCATGCTGCTCAAGCGTGGCAAGCTGAGGGCGCAGCTGATAGAGGAGGGTCTCATTGCACACGATGCTCCTGCAGATGCCATCGAGCCCTTCGTTCCGGAGTATTACGGGATGGACATACCCGACGCCTTTATCGTTGGTTATGGCTTGGATTACAATGAGTTGGGACGCAACTACAAGGATATCTACGTTCTTGACGAAGATTAATTTGCAATAGACAATGAAATATTTCGTTCTTTTCGGCCCTCCCGGCGCTGGCAAAGGCACACAGGCGGGCGCAATGGTTGAAAGGTACAATCTCAAGCACGTTTCCACGGGTGAACTCCTGCGCGCGGAGATAGCTGCGGGCACTGAGCTCGGCGTCAAGGCCGCTGCTCTCATCGATGCCGGCTGTCTCGTGCCTGACGAAGTGGTGGAAGGAATGATAGCCAACACTTTCGCAACGGTCAAGGGGGTTGACGGCTTCCTGCTCGACGGTTTCCCGAGGACTATTGCCCAGGCCGAGGCCCTGGACAGGATGCTCGCCGGGAAGGGCGAGTCCGTGACCGCCTGCATCTCGCTGATGATTCCCGACAGCCTTATCAAACAGCGCATCAAACATCGCGCATCCATCGAAGGACGTGCCGACGATGCGAGCGACGAGATTATCGAAACCCGCATAAGGACCTATCACGAAAAGACAGAGGCCCTCATCGACTTCTATCGCAAGGCTGGCAAGTACGTGGAAATCAACGGTGACGGCGCAGACGGAGGCTTTGACGAGAGCGGTATCGCAGTCGTCCGTGGCCGTGTCTTCGAAGCCATGGACCGTTTCCGGTAGGCCGGCTTTTCCAGCGGTTTAGAACCATTTCAAAACAGGTTCTAACAGTACGAACGCTCCGGCCTACAGCGCGGACGTTCCGCTTTTCAGAACGAACGAACCGGTAATGGGGAATTTCTCCTCGAAGTCGGGGCCGACGACAGCGGCTCCGATTTTCTTGATCATACCTTGAAGCACCTTGCCCGGGCCGAGTTCGGTGAACGAAGTGGCTCCGTCGGCAATCATCGCCTCCACGCTCTGTTTCCAGCGTACGGGGGCGGTGAGCTGTTTCAGAAGGTTGTCTTTTATGACGGTGGGGTCGATTGAAGGAGCACCGGTAACATTCTGGTACACTGGACATACCGGCTCATTGAACCTTACGGCCTCTATTCCCTGCGCGAGTTCTTCGCGTGCCGGCTCCATAAGGGGGCTGTGGAACGCACCTCCCACTGCGAGAGGCAGGGCGCGGCGGGCACCTGCCGCCTTGAGTGCCTCGCAGGCCGCTGCTATGGCGTCAAGTTCACCGGAAATCACCACCTGTCCGGGGCAGTTGTAGTTGGCGGCCACCACGATTCCGGGGGTCGCTGCACATATGTTCTCTATCACCGAATCATCGTTCAGACCGATGACCGCCGCCATACCCGACGGCTTGGCCTCACAGGCCTTCTGCATTGCCATTGCCCTGATGCTGACCAGCTTGAGTCCGTCTTCAAAAGACAATGCACCGCAGGCGGTGAGGGCACTGAACTCTCCGAGCGAGTGTCCCGCCGCCATATCGGGTGTGAAGCCTTCTATGCAGGAGGCCATCACCACGGAGTGGAGGAACACGGCCGGCTGGGTGACCTTCGTCGCCTTGAGGTCCTCGTCGCTTCCTTCGAACATTATGTCGGTGATTCTGAATCCCAATATCTCATTCGCCTCTTCCAGCATCTTTCTGCCGAGAGGGTTGTTGTCATACAGGTCGCGGGCCATTCCCGTGAACTGGGTCCCCTGTCCGGGGAATACAAATACCTTTTTCATTGCATAAACATTATCTGTCCCGTACGGCATTCTGCTTATTGCAGTACTTTGTCAATCATTCCGTATTCGACGGCCTCGCATGCGCTCATCCAGAAATTCCTGTCGGAATCGGCGAACACCTTGTCGTACTTCTGCCCGCTGTGCCGGGCGATTATCTCATACAGTTCCTTACGCAGTGTCTCTATCTCGCGCGCCTCAATCAGTATGTCCGAAGCCTGTCCGGATACTCCGCCCATAGGCTGGTGTATCATCACTCTCGAGTGCTTGAGGGCGCTGCGTTTGCCCTTCGCACCGGCGCAGAGTAGCACGGAGGCCATCGAGGCGGCCATTCCGGTGCATATCGTGGCGACGTCGGGCTTTATGAGTTGCATCGTGTCATATATCCCGAGCCCGGCATAGACCACGCCGCCCGGGGAGTTGATGTACAGCGATATGTCGGCCTCCGGATCGACGTTCGCGAGGAAAAGCATCTGCGCCTGGATGATGTTGGCCACGTCGTCGTCGATTGTCACGCCCAGGAAAATTATCCTGTCCATCATCAGCCTGCTGAACACGTCCATCTGGGCGACATTCATCCGGCGTTCTTCGATTATCGTGGGATTGATGTAAGACGCATACTGCCTTGCAGCGGCCTGTGAGCTGATTTTTGAGGCATAGCTCTCCAGCGTCACGGGGCTTATCCCGCGGTCCAGCGCCGCATATCTCTCGAACTCGTTTTCGGCTTTCATAGGCGTATTTTTCACAAAGATAAACATTTTTTGTATCTTTGCACCCCAATGCAATCCGAATACTGATGAAAGTACTGTTCGTCTGCAACAATATATATATTTCAGGCAACGGCGTAAGCACGTCCGCGCGGGTAAAGATGAAGCGCCTCAGGGAGGCCGGGCTCGAGGTGCGCTGCCTCAGTTCCGAGAACTCCGATCCGGAAGGCCACCAGCCCGACTACGTGCTCAAGCGTTTTCATTTCCCTGTATTCCAGCCGCTTATCGACAAGAATTCCTATTGTTTCGCACGTGACGACATCAAGGTCATCCGCGAGGCGGTGGAGTGGGCGGACGTCATCCACCTCGAGGAATCGTTCTTCCTCGAATCGAAGTCCGCGAAGCTGGCGCACAGCATGGGAAAGCCCGTCGTGGGCACCTTCCACCTTTTCTCACAGAACATCTTCTACAATATCATAAACGGCAGGTGGCCTATATGCAACCGCATTTTGATGAAGTGCATGAGGAACACCTTCAACCGCTGCAGCATCATCCAGTGCCCTACAGAAACGGTGAAGAAGGAACTCGAACGCTTCAATTTCAA
>JAKSKA010000136.1 GCA_024401915.1 Bacteroidales bacterium | reverse complement strand
CATATACGTAGCGGTGATTGTCGTCTCCGCAGTCGTATTGCCTCCGCTCCTTCCCTGGCTCGCCACGATTGCCGGCGGGGTGATGCTGCACGAGTTCTATTCGGTCTCGATAGGTAAAGATGAGCTTATTGCGCAAAGGATTTGCGCGCTGCTCATCTTTCTCCTTTTTTCCCTCGGCCTCTGGGGCCTGAAGTACGGGATCCTTGATCGCAGCTTCCTTGCAGCACCGCAGCCTGCAGCGCTGGCGCTTCCCTTCATCCAGATTTTCAGCAAATCGAGGTTCAACACCGCCGGGTTCGCTTTCGTTTTCTATGGGCTCGGATGGATTGCACTTCCGGTTGCGCTGCTCCCGTTCATCTGTTTCAAGGACGGCGCATACAGCGGATATCTGCTTCTGTCTTTCTTCATCATAATCTGGTGCTCCGATGTCGGAGCGTATTGCGTCGGTTCGGTTCTCGGGCAGAGGCCCGGTGCGAAAAGGCTTGCACCCAGCATCTCCCCGAAGAAATCCTGGTGGGGTGTAGCCGGTGGCCTGGTGCTTTCCGTCGCGGCTGCGGCAATACTTGAGAAGATCGGCTTTTTCAGTTTCGGATGGGTCCACAGTGCCGCTCTCGGCATCGTGCTCAGCATAGGTTCTGTAATAGGTGACCTTTTCGAATCCTTGTGGAAGAGGTCATTCGGCATCAAGGACTCCGGCAAGGCCATCCCCGGACACGGGGGATTCCTCGACAGGCTCGACAGCTCCCTGGTCGCAATGCCGCTTGCCTCCGTTTATCTGTTAATATTCAATTTGATCTGATGCATATCGACAAAAATTCACGCGGTACCGTTGCGATGATCTACCTGATAAGTGCCGCCGCAATTTTAGCTGTATTCAAATATTCCAACAGTTTCTGGGTCATCATTCCGGTTACGCTGTTATTCCTTTTCTTTGCCATCTGGCAGACGGCATTCCATATTGTTCCGCGCAGGCCGAGCGAGGGGAGCGACCACGTCGTCTCCGCCGTTTCGGACGGAAAGGTCGTCAGGATCGAAAAGGTTTTCGAGCCTGACGTGCTCAAGAAGGAATGCCTCCAGATCTCCGTATATATGGACTTCTGGGACGTCCACGCCAATTTCTGGCCCGTGACCGGAGAGGTGACATATACGACTTATAACAAGGGAAAGCATCTTCGCGCCTTCAAGCCGAAGGCGGCGAGCGATAACGCACATACTTGTACCGGTATCCGCACTTCAGATGGCAAGGATGTGTATTTCAAACAGATAGCAGGCACGTTCGCGCGCCGCATCGTCAATTATGCTCAACCCGGTATGAAAGTTGACGCAGCGAAACAGTGCGGTATCATCAAATTCGGTTCACGCATAGATATGTTCCTCCCGTCCGATGCGGATGTGAAAGTAAAGGAAGGGGACCTGATCAGGGCCTGCGAAACCGTGATTGCAGAAATCTAGCCTATTCCGGCAAATCCTATATTTGCCTATTGTTTAACCAAATCCTTTTTTATGCTTTTCAAAAATGAAGAAACTGTACGTTTTGACGGCGGCTATGCTGCAATGCATCCTTGCCCTGGGGCAAGGGGCTGAGTCATCCGGCATCAGTGCCGGGTTGACTGTTATTCCGCGACTCGAAGGAGTTGCAAATTTCAACAAGGACAACGATCCTTCATCTTCAATCAATCCCGGCTCTTCTTCATTATATACTCTATTTGAAGGGCAATTTTCAGAGAACGTATCCTGGACGTTCGTCAACCAGTGGCTTTCTACCGATCCAGCGCTCCTTTACAACAACACCTGGCGCAGCGATGACGTCAACTGGGTAATGACAGCCGCCGTGGATTTTACCTTCGGCAACTGGGATTTCCGTCTGGGAAAAGATATGATAGCCACCGGAGGCTATGAAGAGGACGTCTGGGACTGGGACGCACATTCCTACCTGATGTCCTCGTTCTACAACACGCTGGCCTGTTATCAGTGGGGCGTGTCAGCTACCTGGACCAACAACTCCGAAAACACTTCGCTGATGGCCCAGATGACCACTTCACCCTATGGCGAACATCCTTTCTCGTCCGGACTTTACAATTATTCCCTTATGTGGGACGGTTCCTATGGCGTTTATTCCAACAAGTGGAGCGCAACTGCATTCCAGACCGCACCGGATACGTTCAAGTGGGTGTTCTGGCTCGGCAACCAGTGGGAACTCGGCAACTTCACCCTCTATCTTGACGCATCCAACGTAATGGGCTGGGGCGATGAGTACGGTGATTCGGAATACGAGGTATTCGTGCCCGGCTGCACGGCTGTCGCACGCGTCGAATACAACTTCGGTGACAAGCTCGAACTTGGCGCAAAGTATGCGCTTCAGGGCTGGAAGGATACGGAAAGCAACAAGATCAATACCGACTGCGGCTTCTGTGGAATATACGCCCAGTGGTATCCTCTGCCCTCATCGCGTGACCTCAGGGTTTACGCGGGCTGCGGCGCAGACCGTATGAGCTCCAGCATCAACGCAAGCCTCGGACTTCTGTATCAGTTCTCTTTACCCCGCAAGAAATAAATGGCAGACAACCATATCATTGACATCCAGCACGTCAGCAAGTCGTTCGACGGCGTCAAGGTTCTTGATGACATCAATCTCTTCATAAGGAAAGGGGAGTTCGTAACCCTTCTGGGCCCTTCCGGCTGCGGCAAGACGACACTGCTCCGGCAGAGCGCCGGCTTTGTCCAGCCTGACGAGGGACGCATACTTCTCGACGGGGAGGACATAAGCGGCATTCCCCCTTACAACAGGCCGCTGAATACCGTATTCCAGCGTTATGCGCTCTTCCCTCATCTCGACGTGTACGACAACGTCGCATTCGGCCTGAAGCTGTCCAATGTCCCCGAAAAGGAGATTGAGAAGAGGGTCAAGAAGATGCTCAAGCTTGTCTCGATGACGGACTACGAGGACCGCAAGGTCAATTCCCTCTCCGGCGGACAGCAGCAGAGGGTCGCCATCGCACGTGCGCTTGTGAACCAGCCGAAGGTGCTTCTGCTTGACGAGCCTCTTTCCGCCCTTGACCTCAAGATGAGGAAGGATATGCAGATCGAGTTGAAGGAGATGCACAAGAAACTCGGCATCACCTTCATTTACGTCACCCACGACCAGGAGGAGGCGCTTACGCTTTCCGACACCATAGCCGTCATCAACGAAGGCAGGATCCAGCAGATAGGCACTCCTACCGACATATACAACGAACCTGTCAACTCGTTCGTAGCTGATTTCATCGGAGAATCGACGATTCTGAACGGCACGATGATCGAGGACCGCAAGGTTGAATTCATCGGCCGCGAATTCGAGTGTGTAGACGAAGGCTTCGGCAAGAACACCCCGGTTGACGTCGTCATCCGTCCGGAAGACGTTGAAATCAGGAAGGACCAGAGCAAGGCGGAGTTCTTCGGGACCGTGACCTCCTGCACATTCATGGGGGTTTTCTGCCGGATTTTCGTCAACACCGAAACGGGATGTGAGCTTATGGTCCAGAACTACCGCAAGTACGAAGTCGGTGAGAGAGTGGGAATGCAGATCCAGCCCGGCAATATCCAGGTAATGAAGAAGGAGCGCACCTGCAACACCTTGGACGCAAAACTCGTCGAGGTCGGCCAGGTTGATATGCTCGGAGGGCTCTGGGGCTGCAAACCGGTAGAGAACATCCCTGTCGGGTCGGACATCAAGGTCAAGATCGATTTCAACAAGGTCGAGCTCCTGGACCATCAGGAGGACGGTGTCGTGGGAGGAGAGGTCCATTTCCTGCTTTACAAGGGTGACCACTACCATCTCACCATCCTTTGTGACAACGGGGAATATCTCTATGTGGATACGAATGACGTATGGGACAAGGGCGACCTTGTCGGCATCTGGATCGATCCGAAGAACATCAAGATAAGCCTTGGAGATGCGAAATAGAAGCATCTGGAGTCTTCCGTACTTC
>JAKSKA010000135.1 GCA_024401915.1 Bacteroidales bacterium | reverse complement strand
CCCGTCGAGGGCGTGAAACTCTACAATGAAGAGGCGGAAGCCTTCAAGGTCAGCGATGCCGACGGATCCCTCATCGGCATAATCATCACCGACTACTTCCCCCGCGATTCCAAGAGGGGAGGGGCCTGGATGACCAATTTCTGTGAGCAGTATAAGGATGAGGCAGGTAACAACATCCGTCCCGTCATCGTCAACGTCGGCAACTTCAACAAGCCCGACGGCGACAAGCCCGCACTGCTCAACATCGACCAGGTCGAGACTATGTTCCACGAGTTCGGCCACGCGCTCCACGGCCTCCTGAGCCAGTGCCGCTACAAGGGCACGAGCGGAACTTCCGTGAAACGCGATTTCGTCGAGCTGCCGTCCCAGATCAACGAGAACTGGGCCTTCGAACCCGAGGTGCTCGCCACCTACGCATTCCACTGGCAGACCAGAGAGGTCATACCCGAGGAACTTGTCGCAAAGGTCCAGGCGGCCGCCAATTTCAATCAGGGCTTCACGACCGGAGAACTCTGCGCCGCCTCCATACTCGATATGAAGTGGCACGAACTCCAGTCCATCGAGGGCATCGACGTCGATTCCTTCGAGCAGAAGGTGTGCAGCGAGATGGGACTCATCGGAGAGATCATACCCCGCTACCGCAGCACGTACTTCAACCATATCTTCGGCTCGAGCGGCTACAGCGCCGGCTATTACAGCTACCTCTGGGCGGAGGTGCTCGACAAGGACGCCTTCGAGCTCTTCAAGCAGAAGGGCATCTTCGACAAGGAGACGGCTATGAGCTTCCGCCACAACGTGCTCGAGGCCGGTGGCAGCGAGGAGCCTATGGTGCTCTACAAGCGCTTCCGTGGTGCTGATCCCGATTCCGGAGCCCTCCTCAGGGCCCGCGGACTCAATTAACATATCCTTAACAAATGAACAGAAAAGTACTTTTGATGATTCTGGATGGTTGGGGCGAAGGCCGCAAGGACCATTCAAATGCAATTTATACTCAGGGACAGCCGTATATCGACTCACTCAGGGCAAAATATCCTTTCAGCCATCTCCAGGCCTGCGGAGAATACGTGGGTCTGCCTGACGGACAGATGGGCAACTCCGAGGTCGGACATATGAACCTCGGTGCCGGACGCGTGGTCTATCAGGACCTCGTGAAGATCAATATGGCCTGCCGTGACCACGCGCTCCAGCAGAATGCCGAGATCGCCAAGGTCTATGAGTACGTCCGCAACAGCGGCAAGAAGCTCCATTTCTTCGGCCTCTGCTCCCACGGCGGCGTCCACTCGTCCCTGAACCATCTCTACGAGTTCCTTGCGGACGCGAAGAAGATGGGACTCGAGGACGTCTATGTCCACTGCTTTATGGACGGCCGCGACACGGACCCCCGCAGCGGCCTCGGTTTCGTGAAGGAGCTTTAAGAGAAGATGGCGCAGACCACCGGCAAGGTGGCATCCGTCTGCGGACGCTTCTACGCGATGGACCGCGACAAACGCTGGAACCGTGTCAAGGAGGCGTATGACCTCATCGTCGACGGCAAGGGCGCGGAGTTCGAGTCGGCGCAGGCCGCCATCCAGGCCTCCTACGACGCCGACGTCACCGACGAGTTCATCAAGCCCGCAGTCATCACCAGGAACGGAAAGCCCCTGGCAAAGCTCGAGGAGGGCGATGCCGTGATCTTCTTCAACTTCCGCAACGACCGTGCGCGCGAGCTCACCAACGTCCTCACGCAGAACGATATGCCCGAAGAGGGAATGCACACCATCCCTCTCTATTACTGCTGCCTCACGCCTTATGACGCATCGTTCACCGGGCTCCACATCCTCTTCGACAAGGAGATTGTCGCAGATACCCTCGGCGAGACTCTTGCAAAGGCCGGAAAACGCCAGCTGCGCATCGCTGAAACGGAGAAATACGCCCACGTGACCTTCTTCTTCAACGGCGGACGCGAGACTCCCTTCGAGAACGAGGACCGTATCCTAGTAAACTCCCCGAAGGTGGCCACCTACGACCTCCAGCCCGAGATGAGTGCCCCTGAAGTCGCCGACAAGCTCGTGGAAGCGATAAAGAGCGGAAAGGAGGATGCCATCATCCTCAATTTCGCCAACGGAGATATGGTGGGCCACACAGGCGTCTATGAAGCCATCTGCAAGGCGGTGAAGACCATCGACGGCCTCGTCGGGAAGGTGGTCGAAACTGCCATCGCCAACGATTACGTCGTCCTTCTCACTGCCGACCACGGCAATGCCGACTACGCAGTCAACGAGGACGGATCTCCCAATACGGCCCACTCACTCAACGAAGTGCAGTTCATCGTCATCAATGCAGGCGAGGAGGTGAAGACCGTGAAGGACGGAGCACTCTGCAACGTCGCTCCCACGGTCCTCAAGCTTATGGGCATCCCCCAGCCGGCAGCAATGACCGCAGAACCGCTGATATAGAACAAATATGGATATATCCGTAATAATACCTGCGTACAACGAGTACGAGTCCCTGCCGGAACTCACGTCCTGGATCGACAGGGTTATGGTCTCGAACGGTTTTTCCTACGAGGTCATAATCGTCGATGACGGATCCTCGGATGATACCTGGAAGGTCGCGACGGAGATTGCCCGCGGCAACGCTTCCGTCCACGGCATACGTTTCCGCCGCAATTACGGCAAGTCCGCGGCACTCTTCTGCGGCTTCCGCGAGGCGGCCGGGGACGTGGTGATGACTATGGACGCCGACCTTCAGGACTCTCCCGACGAGATTCCGGAACTGTACCGTATGATAAAGGAGGAGGACTATGATGTCGTCTCCGGCTGGAAACAGCACAGGAAGGACAACAAGCTTACGAAGAACCTCCCTTCCAAGCTCTACAACGCCACCGCACGCCACATCACCGGCATCAAGCTCCACGATATGAACTGCGGCCTCAAGGCCTACAAGTCCGAAGTCGTCAAGAGCATCGAGGTGTACGGGGAAATGCACAGATATATCCCTTACCTGGCGAAAAACGCCGGTTACACACGCATAGGGGAGAAGCCCGTCCACCACGAGAAGCGCAAGTACGGCACCAGCAAGTTCGGAGCCTCCCGCTTCGTGAACGGCTTCCTCGACCTCCTGAGCCTGTGGTTCCTTTCCACCTTCGGGAAGAAGCCTATGCATTTCTTCGGCTACAGCGGCATATTTATGTTCCTCGTGGGCTTTGTGATGACGATCTGCATCATCGCCTCGAAGCTCACAGCCCAGAGCGGCGGTCTGAAGTACCGCCCGGTGACGGACCAGCCCCTGTTCTATCTCGCCCTGCTTGCGATTGTGATAGGGGTGCTGTTCTTCCTTGCCGGTTTCATAGGGGAGATGATAGCCCGCAGCAGCACGGAACGCAACAATTATAACATTAAAGAAACCATATAGCCAATGGGAAGATTCAGTGATTTTTACAAGACCAGTCTGCCTTCGGCGGTGAAAGTCCCCGCCGACAAGGCCGACAAGACCTACAAGAAACTGCGCATCCAGGCATTCCTCGCCGGTACGGTAGGCTACGCACTCTATTACGTGTGCCGCCTCTCTATGGGTGTGATGAAACAGCCCCTCATCGATGCCGGACTGCTCTCGGCAACCCAACTCGGTATAATCGGGGCCTGCCTCTACTGGGCCTATGCAGTGGGCAAGCTCGTCAACGGCTTCCTCGCCGACAGCTCCAACATCAAGCGCTTCATGGCCACGGGCCTCTGCATCTCCGTCGTGATGAACTTCTGTATGGGAGTACTCGGCGTGACCGCGACGAAGTCCGGAATCTCCAACGGAGTCCTCTTCGGCGCATTCGCGGTGATGTGGGCGATAAACGGCTGGGCACAGTCTATGGGCGCCCCTCCGGCTATCATAGCCCTCTCGCGCTGGTTCCCTCTCAAGGTCCGCGGCACCTTCTACGGCTTCTTCAGCTCGTCCCACAACATCGGTGAGGGCCTGTCCTTCATCTTCGTGGGCGCGCTTGTAGCTTCCGCAGGTTGGAAATGGGGCTTCTTCGGAGCCGCCCTCGCA
>JAKSKA010000134.1 GCA_024401915.1 Bacteroidales bacterium | reverse complement strand
CCCCTCTTCAGACCCCTCCTAAACTATATTTTCGAAGCGTTCGGGGATCCTGACCATAATGCGGAGTTCGAACATAGCCGGCTTGTTCAGGGCATAGGGAGGCCGGACGATGCTCTGGCAGATACGACCGAACCTCGTCCATCTTTCGAAGTTGCGGGCCGGAAGCTGTGTGGCGTACCTTATCGTACGCGCCCTCTTCTCCATATGCTTGCCCCAGCCCTGGCGGAGCCTGTCGGCATCGCTGAAACGGTCCTCCAGACGCTTGCGGTCGAAATAGCCGAAATGGAAGAGATAAAGGTCTTTCGCGATATGGAAATTATGGCCCTTGATACGATGGAAACCCGAGCCCCACAAGCAGGGTGCGGCAACTATCGAAGGCTTGGTGTATCTCGTGCCGATCTGGGCATAATGGCGCTGACGCAGGAAAGGGATATCGGGGCGTATGTCGTCCTCCTCTCCCAGCTTCTGGCCGAAATCCAGACCGAGGGCCGAGACGCTCGTGCGTATCCTGAGGGAAGAAAGGTACTCGGCTAGCCTCTTTCCCGTACGCGGATCGACGATTATGAATTCATCCGCATCGACTCCGATCACAAGGTCATAGCCTCCGGCGAGCAGCTCGGACGCCTTGCCGGAGAGGAACTTTAGCCTGCCCTTCTCTGCAGCGACGACCTGGTTGCCTATCTTTTCGTGGAGGAAGGCGTTGGTGCCTTCACAGAAAGGCGCAATCTTCTGGTCAGTGCCGTCAAAATAGATGTAGAGGTTCTCCTTGCCCAGTTCCGCACCATAGTATTCCACCCATTTCTTGAGGTAGAAGTCGTCGTTGCGGACCATTGTAAGAGCTGCTATCCTTTTCATAAAATATATTTTGATGTAAACGTACCGGCTTTGGCGAGTTCCTCCGGAGTGCCCTCGAACACCACTTCACCGCCTTCGCTGCCCGCGTCGGGACCGAGGTCGATGACCCAGTCGGCGCTGCGTATGACGTCAGGATTATGTTCCACGACCACAAGGCTGTGGCCTGCTTCCAGAAGCATATCGAAAGACTTCAGCAGTTTCTCGACGTCGGAGAAATGAAGCCCCGTGGTCGGTTCGTCGAAGATGAACATAATGCTCTCCCCCGACTTCCTTCCGTTGCTGAGGCTGAGGAAATAAGCCAGTTTGATACGCTGGCTCTCGCCTCCGGAGAGAGTGGCGCTGCTCTGTCCGAGCTTGATGTAGCCGAGTCCGACGTCCTGAAGCGGACGCAGCTTTGCGGCCGCACTCTGCGCCTCAGGCTCCGTGCCTGCGGAAAAGAACTCCACAGCCTCGTCCACGCTCATATTCAGGATGTCGTCCACGTTCTTCCCGCGATAGCGCACCTCGAGCACTTCGGGCTTGAAGCGCTTGCCTCCGCACTCCTCGCAGACCATCTCTACGTCAGCCATAAACTGCATCTCTATCTTCACCTTGCCCTCGCCCTGACACTCAGGGCAGCGGCCGCCGTCCGCATTGAAGCTGAAATACTGCGGCGCAAAACCGTTCATCTTCGCATACTGCTGGAGCGAGAGCAGCTTCCTGATGTCGTCATAGGCCTTCAGGTAGGTCACTGCATTCGAGCGGGAACTGCGACCGATGGGGTTCTGGTCCACATATTCGACGCTCGTGATGCGGTCGAGGTTGCCCTCGAGGCCCTTGAAGGTGCCGGGAAGGTCGCCGGACTCGTTGATGTGGCGGTTCAGCGCCGGATAAAGTATATCGCCCACGAGGCTGGACTTTCCCGAGCCGCTGACACCGGTCACGACCGTGAGCACGCCAAGCGGAAAACGCACGTCCATACCTTTGAGATTATGCTCCATCGCCCCGCATACCGTGATGCCGTAGGCGGACTTCCGCGGTGTCCTGCGGTAGCGCTCCCTGAGGCCGAGGGTGTACTGGAGCGTGAGCGACTTCTCCTTCTCGGCTGCGCCCGCCTTCGAAGCCTTGCCCTGGAAGATCACCTCGCCTCCGTAAAGGCCGGCACCGGGGCCCGTATCTATCAGCACGTCGGCCGCCTTGATTATCTCCTCGTCGTGTTCCACGACAATCACGCTGTTGCCTATGTCGCGCGGCCGCTTGAGCACCGAGATGAGTCTTTCCGTATCGCGCGGATGCAGGCCTATGCTCGGCTCGTCGAGAATGTACATCGAGCCCACCAGGCTGCTCCCAAGGGCTGTCACGAGATTCACGCGCTGGCTTTCGCCGCCCGAGAGCGTATTGCAGCTGCGGTTGAGCGTGAGATAGCCGAGCCCCACGTCGCAGATGCACTCGAGACGCGAGACTATCTCGCGGACAGGCTCCTCCACGATGCTGCGCTCGTGTTCGCTTATATCCAGGTTGCGGAAGAAGTCGAGCGCCTGGGAGACGTTCATCTCCAGTATCCTGTCAATCGTCAGCCCGCCCACTCTGACCCATAGCGCCTCCTTGCGAAGACGTGTGCCTCCGCAGGCGTTGCAGTCCGTCCTGCCGCTGAAGCGGCTGAGCATATACTTGAACTGTATCTTGTATCGCTGGGTCTCCACCCACTCGAAGAACTCGCTGATGCCGATGAGCCTGCTGCTGTCGTCAGCCTCCGGGCCCGTTCCTGCCGCGCCGTTGCGGTCGCCTTCCCATATCAGGGTGCGTTCACGCCGGCTCAGACGGCAGTAGGGCGCGAAGATGTCAATCCCATAACGCTCCGCCACCTCGATGAGATGGTCGCGGAACCAGCCCATCTTCTCCCCGCGCCAGCAGGCGATGGCTCCGTCATAAATGGATTTCGTCTTGTCAGGCACCACGAGATCCTCGCTGATGCCGATTATCTTCCCGAGGCCGCCGCAGGTCGGACAGGCCCCGAGAGGGCTGTTGAAGCTGAAAAGGTACTCGTCCGGGACGCGGAACACGATTCCGTCCGCTTCGAAACGGGAGCAGAAGCGCCGCAGGTTCCCGTCCGCCAGGACTGCCATATCCCCTGCCCCGCGGCTGAACGCATCGCTGACGCTGGAGAGCATACGGTCCCTGTCCGAGTCGTCGCGGAAACGGTCCGCAAGCAGCCAGACGCCCCCAAGTTCACCGGCCACACCGCCCCGAAGGGCGTCGTCTATCCTCAGCGGAGCGGCTTTCCCGTCCGGTCCTGTTACCATCAGGCGGTTATAGCCGTCCTCCTTCAACTGGAGCAGGAGCTCGGTCCTGTCGCTGCGTCCGTCCCAGCCGATATCGGCAAGGATATAGACATCGGAAGCGCCGGAGTCCAGCACGGCGACGATATGGTTCACGGCGTCGGCGACACTGTCGGCGTGGACTTCCCTGCCTGACACGGGACTGAAGGTGTGGCCTATGCGCGCAAAGATCAGGCGCAGGAAATCGTATATCTCCGTAGTGGTGGCCACGGTCGAGCGAGGGTTCTTCACGCTCACCTTCTGTTCTATGGCCACGGCGGGCGGAATGCCCTCGATGCCGTCCACGTCGGGCTTCGACATACGTCCGAGGAACTGCCTCGCATAGCTGGAAAGGCTTTCCGCAAAACGGCGCTGCCCCTCGGCGAAAAGGGTATCGAAAGCAAGGCTGGACTTGCCGCTGCCGCTGACTCCGGTCACGACGACAAGTTTCCCGCGCGGGATCTCAAGGCTGATATTCTTGAGATTGTTCACGCGGGCTCCCTTCAATATGATATTCCCCTCAGACATAGGAGTACAAATATACGCAAAAAATAGGCGAAAAAAATCAATGATAAATTTGCAAGTTCAAAAAATATGAGTACCTTTGTATCCGCTTTCCACGGAAAGCCTCCGATACCATAACGGAAAACATTGGTGCGGTAGTTCAGTCGGTTAGAATGCCGGCCTGTCACGCCGGAGGTCACGGGTTCGAGTCCCGTCCGCACCGCAGAAGCCCCTGATAATCAGGGGCTTTCTTATTTTACGAACACTTTTCCGGAAGTGTTCGTTTTTGAATCGGAAACTGCCATTTCTGATGTTTGCTGAAAAGAAATTGCTAAATTTACAGCCCAAACGGAATCGGTATGCAAAAGAATCAGCAACAAGCGGCAGCC
>JAKSKA010000133.1 GCA_024401915.1 Bacteroidales bacterium | reverse complement strand
CCAACTGTCTCATCGTGGAGGTCTGGTCCAGCGTATGGTCGCGGCCGAGCGCCACGTCACGGTACATCGTCTCGGAATAGTCGCCCAGTTCTCCCGCGACGTCTATGTTCTCCTCGAGGTCCACACCCATCACAGCCTTGAGCTGCCAGAGGGTGAGAACTATCGAACTCTCCGAATCGTAAAGGTTCGGGATTGCGTTCGCAAGCGTTGTCTTTGCCCTGGTAAGATCCAGTTCGGAAGCCCTCTGGGCATTGTATTTCTTTTGAGTCTGTTCGAAATTTTCCACGGCGTTCTCGTAGACCGAACGGTAAACGTTGCACGCCTCCTTTGCAAGGAGCACCGCAAAAAAGGTCTGCTTGACCTGGGTTACGGTCTCGATTCTGCTGGAACGCGCCTTCTCCACGGCAAGTTCCACATCCTGTCCGCTGATCTTGATACTGCGCCAGAGTTGCGCGTTTACCAGCGGCATTGCAGCCGTCACACCCGTCGACCAGGTGTTCCAACGACCTACTTCAAGTCCGTCCTCCATTCCGGGGACGTCCATATACATCTTCTGCTTTTTGATCGTACGCTGGAACGACCCGCTGAGGTCGATGCTGGGGAAGAGGGACGCATACGTACCCTTTTTCGCATAATCCGTGCGTTTGATCTCCATATCGGCGACTTTCACCGATACGTTTTCGCTCAGCGCAACCTGAATTGCCTGGTCCAGAGTGAGAACCTTTGCGGGAGCAAGGGAATCCGTCTGGCCGAAAGCGGCAATCGGGCAGAGAGCCAACAATCCAACAATAATTTTTTTCATAGTAACACTAACTTGCCGCCGAGGCCGGTCTGGCCGAAACGGCTGAATATACAATAAGCGCGATGCCTGCGACGATGAAAGGAATGGAGAGTATCTGCCCCATATCCAATGTCATAGCCGTCTCGAACTCGACCTGCGGCTCCTCGATGAACTCGATAAGGAACCTGGCTCCGAAGCAGCCCAGGCAGAAAAGTCCGAAAAAGAATCCCCTGTGGATCTTTTCAAGGCGTTTGCTGTAAAGCAACAGCATCAGGAGGCCGAGCGCCAGATAGGCCAGAGCCTCATATATCTGGGTGGGATGCTTGGGCTCCGTTTCGCCCCTGAGATCGAAAACCACTCCCCAGGGCAGAGACGTAACATCCCCGTAGATTTCCGAGTTGAAAAGGTTGCCGAGACGTATCAGGCAGCCGGCGAAGGCTACCGCGATACAGAGATGGTCCATTATCCAAAGGAAATCGAAGCCGTGACGCTTGCCGTACTTCGAGGCGAACCACCACATCCCCAGAAGGAGGGCAACCGCACCTCCGTGGGATGCGAGGCCTCCTTTCCATGGCTGGAAGATCTCGAGGAAACCGCTCCAGGAAGTAAGGTAATAATCAGGCTGATAGAAAAGACAATGACCGAGCCTTGCTCCAACTATTGTTGCGATAAGCAGGGTGTAAAGCCGCGGATCAAGCAGCTTTTCGTCTCTCTTCTCCCTGCGGAAAAACCAGCGGACGACATCCCACCCGAGGAAGAAGCCGCCCACGAAAAGCAGCGAATACCACCTGATATCGAGACGTCCGATGCTGAAGAGCACCGGATCGACGTGCCAATGGATGGAGAGAATAGCGTCTGTCATTACTTTCTGTTGATTCTTGTCATCTCCTCAAGGTCAAGCGCTTCGGCAAGCACGCAGACAGGGTGCAGGACCTCGGCTCCGGTAGACATCTCTATCTGCCATTTGCAGGTCTCACAGTCCGTAACCACAACCTGGGGAGCCTTGCTCCTGATGTCGTCGAAAAGCGGCTGACCTATTTTCTGCGAAGATTCGTAGTTTTCCTTCTTGAATCCGAAGGTCCCCGCGATACCGCAGCAGTTGTCAATCAAACTCTCAAATTTCAAGCCAGGAATCATCTTGAGGAGCTCGACCGTATAAAATTCCCATCCGAGGCGCTTGAGATGGCAGGGAGCGTGATACGCCACCCTCTTCTGCCAGTCTTTCTTGAAAACAAGCTTGGCTTTCCCTGATTCTATCCTCTCGTAAATGAACTTGGTAGCGGTGTCTATGGACTCGCGAATGTCGGCGCTGTCCATCCCGAGCACCTCGTGATACTCGTCGCGCATCATAAACGCGCAGGATGTGCTGGTCACGACGGTCTTCAACCCTTCCGCTGCGCTCTTGCGTATGGAAGCGATGTTCACCTCGGCCTTTCGGCGGGCTCCCTTGCCGTCTCCGTTCGCCATCAGCGCGACGCCGCAGCACTTCTCCTTCTCAAGGAGCCTGACTCCGACGCCAAGCGCGTTCATCACGCGGACGAAATCCTGTCCCTGACGGGGATAGTTGTAATTGACGTAACAGCCGTGGAAATAGCTGACATATTCGCCGAAACCATCCTGATGGGGCGCCGCCTCCCTGTTGAACCAGCTCACGAACCTGGTGCCGCTGTACTTGGGGAACTGACGGCGATGGTCTATCGCGAGCGTCGCGTCAAGCACCGCAGCCGCAGGTTTGAGCGAAAGCGCGAAATTGGCTATCGGCGCGACTGCCGAAGCGACGGGGCCCATAAGATCGGTGCCAGCGAGCATTGCGTTACGCAGCACGTGGTCGTGCTTCGCATATTTGAGCTTTGCGGCCTGGATAAGGTCGGCGACCTTGACTCCGGAAGGACAGGCGACCTCGCAGCGCTTGCAGTTGAGGCAGAATTTCAGAGCTTCATCATAGAATTCGGAGCTCTTCATCCTGTAACGCTCTTCGTCCGGACCGGACTGCTTCGGGCCTGGATATGCGGGATTGACCTTCATCATCGGGCATACCGTCGAACAGATGGAGCATTTCTGACACTGCTCCAGATTGCCTATGCTGTAGAATTTTTCCTGCATCACTCTATTACTTTATGGTTCCCTGAAAGCACCTCTCCCGTCGCTACGAGATTGGCTATCTTCACCCCTCCGATGGAGGGATGGCCCTTCGAATCCACCTTCACGCCGAAGTCCAGGAAAGGCTGAGGAGCGAAGAAATCCTCCTTGAACCACTTCTCCCTGTCCTGCTCGTACTCGACGTCAAGGCCGAAAACGGGCTCATAAACCCTGGTCATATCCGCCACTATGCCGCCGCCGAAATACTTGCCGGTGGCAAGCACGAATTCGTCCGCCTCTATGCGGCCCATCTTCTCCGCCGTAACGGCAATCACCTTCCCGTCCCTGAGTTCGGCACCGGTGACGCTGTCTCCTTCGAAGAAACTTACGCCTTCAGTCGCGGGGTGGGCGACATTGTGGATGGACAATCCCTTGGAGATTACCGCAACCCTGCGTCCGGAATACTTCGCGAGGGCTTCCATCCCGGAAGCGCCTCCGCCGATTATCACAACGTCAAATTTCATAGGAGAAAGGTTTTTTGCCCTTGTAGACTTTCTGCATGAACTCCATCTCGCGCAAGGTGTCGCCCCAGCCTACGGGACGCATTCCCTTCCAGCGTTCTGTGAGGTATTCGCGCTCGAGCGCTTCAGCCCTGGAGGGGTCTCCGAGGGCTTCGGCCAAGGCTGCGGCCGCCTTCGAGATGCAGAATGTTCCCTGACAGGTTCCCATCCCGACGCGGGTGCGCCGCCTCAGGTCTTCGAGCGTACGCACGCCCTGGTGCTGGACAGCGTACTTGATTTCGCCGATGGTGACGTTCTCGCACTCGCAGACTATCCTGCTGTCCTCGGGAGCGAAGAAATGGATATCCTTCGCCCTGACGCCGTTGCGTCCGACAGCCGCCTTCTGCGCGATGGTGGGGGCTTTCCACAACTTGCGGCTGGTGCGGTCGAGTTCGTAGTCCCTCGACCCCGGAAGAGGGGTGGTGGCGGTACGGCAGACAGCGCTGCTTCCGAGCTTCCTGCAGACCTCGTCCGCGGCCTGCTCGGCCATCAGACGGTAGGTCATAAGCTTGCCTCCGGTGATGGAGACGAATCCTTCGATACCGTCGCGCTTCGCGTGGTCCAGACATACTATGCCGCGGCTGATGCTGCGGCCTGTCGGAGCATCGTCGGAAGCGACCAGAGGCCGTACGCCGGCGTAGGCGCGGAGTATCCTGGTATTCGCGAGCGAAGGACAGCGCGCGCCGCCTTCGCGGAGCAGGAGTTCCACCTCCTCGCGCGTGACGC
>JAKSKA010000132.1 GCA_024401915.1 Bacteroidales bacterium | reverse complement strand
GTCGAGGATATTTCCTACAACAACGCGAAGAACTACTTCAACTTCTGATTCCTGTTCATATAGACCAGGAAGATGACGAGCAGCACAATCGACAGTCCTATTCCGATATGGTAGGACAGGATGCTGCCGAGCCTCAGGCATTCATCTGCCATAAAGAAATAGCATATCGTCACCGCACTCATGAAGACGGCGGGGATGAGGGTCATCAGCGGTGACTTGCCAAGCTTCACGAGATAGACGGACATAGCCCAGAACGTGAATACGGCAAGCACCTGGTTGCTCCAGGAGAAATAACGCCAGATGATATTGAATCCTTCAGGTTTGGAGACATTGAAGAGGAGAAGACCGAGGGTAACCACCACCAGAGGGAAGGAAACCAGGATGCGCTTCACCGGCTTCTTCTGGGGGATCTGGAAGGTGTCGGCAATGACGAGCCTTGCGCTGCGCAGTGCGGTGTCGCCGGAGGAGATGGGGGCGGCGATGATGCCGAAGAGTGCGATGATGCCGCCGACGCGTCCGAGCCAGCCGATGGAGATGTTCATCGCCACGTCGGATGCGGGCTCACCTATTCCGTTGACGTTGAAGTATGCCGTAGCGGCCGCTGCCCAGATGAGGGCCACCAGACCCTCCAGGACCATCGCGCCGTAGAACACTATGCGCCCGTCACGCTCGTTGCGTATGCAGCGTGACATTATCGGGGACTGGGTGCCGTGGAAGCCGCTGACCGCGCCGCAGGCGATGGAGACGAACATCATAGGGAAGATGGGCTTGGTCTCGAACTTGGTGCCGAAGCCGTTCCATATCTCAGGCAGTGCGGGATGGTTGACGTAAATGGCGACGAGCACCCCGAGAGCCATAAAGATGAGCGCAGCACCGAAAATCGGGTAGAACCTGCCAATTATCTTGTCAACCGGGAAAAGCGTGGCCAGAAGATAATAGCCGAAGATAATGAGCATCCAGGCCGTGGGAGTCATCGAGCAGGTGAGCCTGTAAAGGAGCACTGCCGGCTGCGATACGAACACGCAGGTCACGAGCAGCAGGAGCAGCAGGGAAAAAACCGTGAACGCCTTCTGGAAACGCGAGCCCAGGAATTCCCCGACTATGTTGGGGAGGCTGGCCCCACCGTGGCGCAGGGATACCATACCGCTAAAATAATCGTGGACGGCGCCGCCGAAGATCGTACCGAAAACTATCCAGAGATAGGAGGACGCACCGAACTGGGCGCCCATTATCGCACCGAACACCGGTCCGATTCCCGCTATGTTCAGGAACTGGATCATAAAAGCCTTCCAGGTCGGCATCTCCACATAGTCGACACCGTCGGCCATCGATTTCGAGGGCACGACACGGTCCGGATCCGCGCCAAAGAAGCGCGAGACGAACTTGCCGTAAATGAAATAGCCCAGAATAAGAAGAATCAGTGCTGTAGAAAAAGTAACCATATGTTATTTTATTTTGTATTCACAAAAAGCGGCATCGTAAGCTCCGGCAGACATTTCCAGACGCTCCGGCAGACAGCCGCAGCGGCCTGATGCAGCCTCCAGCAGCTCTCGTGGCAGATTGATAGCGCACGCGGCAGCCTCCGGCGAGAAATTGCACAGTACGACGTGGATTCTCCCCTCTCCCGCGACATAGCGGGCGAATGTGAAGAGACGCGATCTGTCGAAGTCAGCGTCCTGGCAGTAGCAGAGGTCCCATACGCCGCCGTTCCGGAAAGCCGGCGTCATTGCCGTCTCCGTCAGGAGCCTGAAGTATCCAAGTTTCTCCGCATCTTCGGCAGCGGGCTGCTTTCCAGCTATGATGCCGGCTATGCGCTCCGCGCTGCCGACCTTCACCATATTGAATATGCTGGTGCGGCCGTCACCGCTCTCCGCAGCATCCTCGCCCAGCTCCTGTCCCGAATAGATGAGGAAGGACGCCCTGTTGAAAAGCAGGGAGAATGCGAGGGAGGCACGCGTGCGCCTGAATCCGCCGCAATAGAAACGGGAGCAGATGCGCTGCTCGTCGTGGTTTTCAAGGAAATTGAGCATCCCGTCCTGGTGGGAGCCGAGGAACTGCCAGTTCCAGCTCAGTTCCATCGCGCCGCGCGTCCCGCCATAGATGCCGCGCAGTATGTCGTAAACGCCAGATTTGTCATATAGCAGGTCGAATCCGCAGTTATCGAGATACAGGGCATAATTGTTCCTGTCATAGACCTCGGCCACGAAAAGCAGTTCCGGCCGTGACGAGCGGACCCTGTCGATTATGGCCTTCATCGCCTCCTGGGGCACCAGCTCGACCATATCGCAGCGGAATCCGTCCACCCCGGCGTCAGCCCAGAAGCCCAGGATGTCCGCCATCTCCCCCACCGTCCGCGGGTCGGAATAGTCGACTTTCCTGGTATCGGTCCAGTCGTAATCGCAGCGGTCGAGGACAGGCACCGGGCCGTCATAGTTGCGCGCGACGTGATTGGGTATGAAGTCGGTCAGAATCTTGATTCCGGCCTTGTGCGCCCGCCTCACCAAAGACTTGAACTCAGACATCCTTTTATCCGGATTATCAGCCAGATAAGGATTGGTATCCTTCCAGTCTTCTATAGCATACGGGCAGCCCGGGTCGCCCTTTACGAAATCCTGTCCGCTGGCGTGGCGGGGAATGCCCGTGAGCCAGAGATACGTGACGCCGAGTCCCTTGAGATATGAGAATCCAGGCTCTTTCCAGTCCGAGAACTTTCCATTGCCCCAGAGCCGGGGAAGAACCTGATATATGATCTGTTTCTCCATAGACATCAAAAAGGATAGCCCACTCCGAAGTGGAACGAGCAGCCGTCGGAAGTGAACCAGCGGCGGGGTCCGTACCAGCCGTTGGACGAGCCCTGTGACGGGTCGAATATCTTGCAGCCGAGATCCACGCGGAACAGTATCAGCGACAGGTTGACCCTGATACCGAAACCCCAGTCCGCGGCAAGCGTACGTCCGAGTTCGCGGAGCGTGAACCGGGACAGGGACGCGAGTGTGGATTCATTCTCGTACTCGAGTGTCCACACGTTGCCGCTCTCGGCGAAAAGAGCGCCCTCCACGGCCCCGTAGATGAGGAACCTGTATTCCAGGTCGAACTCCAGCTTGAGGTCGCCCGCCTGGCTCGGAATGCTGAACGAAGGGTCCATAGGCGCCGCACCGGGACCGAGTGTCCTCGGCTGCCAGGCCCTCATACTGCTCGCACCGCCGACGTAGAACTGACGTTCGAAAGGCAGCGCGGTAGAGTTGCCGTAGGCATAGCCGGCACCGGCGACGAAATGGACGGCAAGCGCCTGTCCGTTGTTGCGTCCCCAGCGGTTCACGTTGCCGAGATTGAGCTCGGCCCTGACGAACTGGGTATAGGGTGCGCCAAGAATCAGTTTCTGGCCGGACCCGCTGCGCTTCATCAGCGGTGAGAAGAGGCTGGCTACGTTGCCGGAAAGGTCGAGGCCGAGGCGGCTGTAACTGTATGAACCTGCCGGCATCGGCGAGGGGTCGGTCTGGTGGCTGAAAGTACCGCCCACGCCTATGTCGAGGTGGTCCTGGTAGGCATAGCTCATATAGGGGTTGTGCTCCAGGGACTTGCGGAAAGACTCGTCTATGCCCGCAAGGCGCACGTAGTTGATACGCAGAGGTGATATCTGATATCCGTACTTCCTGTCGCCGAAACTGCCGTTGTAGTTGAAAGAGGCTGAGAAGATGTTGCGGCGGAACTCCGGACGGTTCTGGAAATTATAGGCGAGACTGACGTCTGTGCGGGGTATTTCAGCGCCGCGGAATGCCGAATACGGCAGGCCGAGGAAGCGCGGGAAGCTGAGGGCTGAGGTCACGCCGAACTCGGTGGCACGCGTCTCTCCCTTGAACTGGAAGTTGCCGGTGAAGCCGAGAGAGAGCCGTTCCCCGCCGCCGAACACGTTCTTGTGGTGCCAGCTGACCTGGGGCACGATACTGAACAGGCCGTTGGCGGAGCTGGACGCTTCCGCGGAGACCTTGATGCCCTGGAGATAGGATTCCGTGAGGCGTATGTCGCAGTCGACGGTAGCGCTGTCGGACGGGGTCATCTCGACGGAAACGCCGCTGAACATCCCCAGATTGGCGAAACGCTTATAGGTGTTCGACACCTTTTCGGCGTTGTAGAAGTCTCCCGTCCTGACCAGCGAGAGGCCGGAAACGACG
>JAKSKA010000131.1 GCA_024401915.1 Bacteroidales bacterium | reverse complement strand
CCGTTGGGCCGAACTGGATGCGAAGGATGCAGCAAAGGCCGCAGCGAAGGCTGAGAAGGCGAAGGCCCGCAAGCGTGCGGCTACCCTGAAGGCCTGGCTGAGGCAGCAGGAACAACTGCGCCGTGATAACGAGAAACTTGAAAGATATATTGAGAAATACGAAAAACAAAAAGCCAGAAATGAAAGAAAACAAAAACCTGAGCCTTCCGGAAAACGCTCACAGGGAGCTGGCGGCGGGGGAGACCTACAAACCTCTCCTGAGCCCGCAGAACAAGCCTCTTGAGGTCACTCCCTATTCCGTGACAATGGGACTGCTGATGACAGTCCTTTTCTCCGCTGCGGCTGCCTACCTCGGCCTCAAGGTCGGGCAGGTGTTCGAGGCCGCGATACCTATCGCGATAATTGCCGTCGGCGTCACCGGGGCACTCGGAAAGAAGGACGGCCTCAGCCAGAACGTGATCATCCAGAGCATCGGGGCCTGCTCGGGTGTGGTGGTCGCCGGTGCGATCTTCACCCTTCCTGCCATCTATATACTCGGGCTTGAAGTCAACTTCGCCCAGATGGTGCTGAGCTCGCTGCTCGGCGGCTTCCTCGGCATCCTGTTCCTCATACCCTTCCGCAAATACTTTGTGAAGGAGATGCACGGAAAGTACCCCTTCCCCGAGGCTACTGCGACGACCCAGGTGCTCGTCAGCGGCGAGGCCGGAGGCAAGAGTGCGCGTACCCTTGTCGGTGCGGGCCTGGTGGGCGGAATCTATGATTTCCTGATCTCCACCTTCGGCGCCTGGGCTGAAACGCTTTCTACTACAGTGATGCACTGGGGGCAGGTCGTTGCCGACAAGGCGAAGGTAGTTCTCAAGATCAATACCGGTGCCGCCGTCCTCGGACTCGGCTATATCGTCGGACTGAAGTACGCCTTCATAATCTGCTGCGGCTCCTTCCTCGTCTGGCTTGTCATCATTCCGCTCCTCAATCTTGTCTGGGGCGGGCAGGTCATTGACCTTATGGGCACAGGTATCGCCCAGATTGTCAGCCAGATGGCTCCGGAACAGATATTCAAGGAGTATGCACGCCACATCGGCATCGGAGGCATCGCCGCCGCCGGCATCATCGGCATCATCAAGAGCTTCGGTGTCATACGCAGCGCTGTCGGCCTCGCCGTGGGCGAGTTCAAGAAGAAGTCGGACAGCGCCGGGGTTGTGGAGCGTACCCAGGAAGACCTCCCGATGAAGAAGGTCGTCTTCGGCATCGCGCTCACGCTGCTCGCCGTTTTCGCTTTCTTTGCGTTCGGCGGCGTGGTGGCTGATGTCTGGCAGGCCCTCGTGGGTCTTGTCATCGTCGCACTCATCTCGTTCCTGTTCACGACCGTGGCCGCGAATGCCATCGCCATCGTGGGCTCGAACCCGGTCAGCGGAATGACGATAATGACTCTGATAATCACTGCGCTGGTGCTCGCCGCGGTGGGCCTGAAGGGCAATGCCGGAATGGTGGCCGCGCTGGTCATCGGCGGAGTGGTCTGCACGGCCCTCTCAACGGCCGGCGGACTCATAACTGATTTCAAGATAGGCTATTGGATCGGCACGACGCCGCGCAAGCAGGAGGCCTGGAAGTTCGTCGGCGTCGCCGTTGCTGCGGCTACGGTCGGCGGAGTGATGCTCGTGCTCAACAAGACCTACGGCTTCGTCGGGGACGGCGCTCTCGTCGCACCCCAGGCCAATGCGATGGCCGCTGTGATCCAGCCTATGATGAACGGTGGCAATGCGCCCTGGCTGCTTTACGGCATCGGTGCCGCCATCGCGGTGATCCTAACCTTGCTGAAGGTGCCCGCGCTTGCGTTCTGCCTCGGTATGTTCATCCCCATAGACCTGAACCTTCCTCTGCTCGTCGGCGGCGCCATCTCCTGGTTCGTCGGCTCGCGCTCGAAGGACGAGCAGGGCAATGCGGCGCGCTCTGAAAAGGGCACACTCACCGCCAGCGGATTCATCGCCGGCGGTGCGTTGATGGGCGTCGTGAGCGCAGTCCTCAAGTTCGCCGGCGTGGACTGGTTCCTCAGCGGCTGGAACGCTGCTCTTCCCGGCGGCTCTTCTCCTGCGGAGATGATCGCCATCCTGCCGTTCCTGCTGATATGTGCATATATGATTTGGGCTTCATTGAAAAAGGATAAGTAATGGAAAAGATTCTTGACAGATTCCTGCGTTATGTCGCAGTTGACACACAATCCGATGAGAGCAGCGAAAGCCAGCCTTCGGCCGCGAAGGAGCTCGCATTGCTTGAAATGCTCAGGGATGAGCTTATCGCTATAGGGGTTGAGGCGGAACTGGACGAATGGGGCTATGTGATGGCTTCCATTCCCGCCAATGACGGCGGCGAATCGCCTGCGGTGGGCTTCATCGCCCACGTCGATACGGCTCCCGATGCGTCCGGAAAGGACGTGAAGCCGAACATCATACGCGACTATGACGGTGGCGATATCGCTCTTTCCGGCGTCCCCGGTCTTTTCCTCAAGCCTTCCGAGTTCCCGGAACTGCTTGATCATAAAGGTGAAACAATCATCACTACCGACGGTACCACCCTTCTCGGTGCGGATGACAAGGCGGGCGTGGCGGAGATTATGGATGCTGTCCAGTACGTCGTCAGCCATCCCGAATTCAAGCACGGCCGCATCTGCATCGGCTTCACTCCGGATGAGGAGATAGGCCGCGGAGTGGTCAAGTTCGACGTCGCGCGTTTCGGCGCCGACTATGCATACACTATGGACGGCGGAGAGGTTGGTGAGCTGGAATTCGAGAATTTCAATGCCGCTTCCGCAAAGATCCACATCCAGGGGCGCAATGTCCACCCGGGATATGCGAAGGGCAAGATGCTGAACGCGCTCCACATCGCCACTGAGTTCGATGCGCTTCTTCCCGCTGCGCAGCGTCCCGAGCTGACTTCGGACTATGAAGGTTTCTTCCACCTCATATCGCTGAATGGAAGCGTCGAGGAGGCTGATGTCCACTATATAATAAGGGATCACAACCGCGGGGCTTTCGAGAAGAAGAAGGAGATAATCCAGCGCTGCGCAGATTTCCTCAACGGCAGATACGGCCCCGGTACGGTAATGGCGACGGTGAAGGACCAGTATTATAATATGAGGGAGATGGTGGAGCCCCACTACCATATAATAGAGAAAGCCGTAAAGGCTATGGAACTTTCGGGCGTGAAGCCCAGGATCCAGCCAATACGCGGAGGCACCGACGGAGCCAACCTTTCTTTCAAGGGCCTTCCCTGCCCGAATATTTTTGCCGGCGGGTTGAATTTCCACGGCAAATTCGAGTGGATTCCTGTCGAATCTATGGAAAAGGCTGCAAATGTGATAGTTAACCTGATAAGGCTATATTCGGCAGCATAAGGCAGGGTATATAAACCGACGCGAAAACACGAAAAAATGCAATTTTTTTCGAAAAAATTTTGTCGGTTAAAAAAAAGTGTATATCTTTGCCGTCCCTTTCGGAAACGAAACGGGTTTTAAAAGTTCTTTGACAATACTGAGAGAGATAAACGAGGTAAAAGAAGTAAAAGAAATGATTAGTCTAATAAATGAGTTTTTTCGTTTAGAGGGCTACAATTTCATAGGCAAAACGAGACAAGTCGTCAAGCTAGAGATAGTTTGAGGAATTGATTCACGAATACGAGAAAGAGAAGAAGAGCGAACGGAGGATGCCTTGGCTTCCAGAAGCGAAGAAGGACGTGGTAAGCTGCGAAAAGCTCCGGGGATCTGCAAACAGGAATTGATCCGGAGATATCCGAATGGGGGAACCCGTCAGGCTGAAGGCCTGTCACAAACATAGTTTGAGCATACGCAGGGAACTGAAACATCTTAGTACCTGCAGGAAGAGAAAGAAATATCGATTCCCAAAGTAGTGGCGATCGAAATGGGAAGAGCCTAAACCGGCGACGTTACGGCGCCGTCGGGGTTGTAGGACCGTTTATAAAGTCAATGTCAGGAACTGGAACTGTCTGGAAAGTCAGTCCGCAGAGGGTGAAAGGCCCGTACAGGTAACGGGGCATTGACGAGAGCGGCACCTGAGTAGGGCGGGACACGTGGAATCCTGTCTGAATCTGCGGCGACCATGCCGCAAGGCTAAATATAACTGGAAGACCGATAGCGAACCAGTACCGTGAGGGAAAGGTGGGAAGCACCCCGAACAG
>JAKSKA010000130.1 GCA_024401915.1 Bacteroidales bacterium | reverse complement strand
TCTCCGCTCTCTACGGCACGGCGGCGAGGAAAAGCATCCCGCTTAACGGCTGCACCTTCGGCATCGTCGGCGTCGGGAACACCGGAGCGCGCGTGGAGAAGATGGCCCGTACCCTCGGCTTCAAGGTGCTTCTCTACGACCCCATCCGCGCCGAGGAGGAAGGCGCGAGCCAGTTCTGCGAGCTCGACGAACTTCTCGAGAACTCCGACGTGGTCTCCCTCCATATACCTCTGAACGACAGGACGAGAGGCATCGCCGACGCGGGCTTCTTCGCTAGTATGAAACCGGGCGCCTTCTTTATCAATACGGCCCACGGGGAGCTTGTAGTGGACGAGGACCTCATATATGCCGCCCCGCGTCTCGGGCCAATCATCCTCGACGTCTGGAACAACGAGCCCGACATCAATCCCGACGTGATGGACATCACGGACATCGCCACGCCCCACATCGCCGGCTATTCGTACCAGGGCAAACTGCTCGGCACACGCGAAGCCGTGCGTTCAGTCGCCAGGTATTTCAAGATCGAACCGCTTTACGAATTCTTCCCACAGCCAGACATCACGGGATTGGATGCGGTAAAGATCGACCTCATCGGAAAATCACAGGGCCAGATAACATCCATCTTCCAGTACAACTACCCTGTGTTCACGGATGATTTCATGTTCCGCATAGCCCCCAGAGATTTCAACACACTGCGCGAAAACTACAGGTACAGAAGGGAATTTTACGCAGACTGACAACGTGAACACGCTCATCATCACACTCGCCCTCCTCTTCAGCGGCCGTCTCGCGAACGCCCCCGCCTGGCAGCGTCTCCCCCGCTCCACCGAAGCGAAAGTGGACAACATCATCAACACCGCCATTGCCGATTCGGTCTTCCGCGGAGCAGTGGTCTGCGTGGTCCAGGACGACAAGATCGCCTTCTGCCGCAGCTACGGGAACCGTCTCGTCATTCCGGAGCCTGACAAGATGAAGCGCAGCACCATCTTCGACCTCGCCTCGAACAGCAAGGTGGTCTCGACCACGATCGCCGCGATGCAACTTGTCGAAAAGGGGAAACTGGACCTGGACGCACCCGTGAAGCAATATATAAAGGACTACAGGCCCTTCATCTCCCAGCCTTCGAAACGTCCGAAGAAAGGCGAGGTCTTCGTTCCGGACACCGTGGACATAAAGGTGCGCGACCTGCTCTACCACGTCAGCGGCCTTCCCGCCTACAGGAATGCGAACAGGCTGGCAAGGGTCGCCGGTCACGAGTCGCCGTCCGTACTGAAAAAATACATCACCAAGGACGCCACGAGGCTGAACAGGCCCGGCACGAAATACCGCTACAGTTGTCTGGGCTTCATCAGTCTCCAGATGATAATAGAGGCCGTCACGAAGCAGAAGCTGTGCGACTACGCTGCGAGGAACATCTTCTCCCGACTCGGTATGGGCGACACCCGTTACTTCCCGGACGGTGCGGACGAGTACCTGCTCGACAGGATCGCCCCGACGGAAACGTTCTGGGGCGGCAAGCCCTGGCACGAAGGCTGCGACAAGGACAGGGACGGCGAATGGACGATGGTCCACGGAATGGTGCACGACGCGCTCGCATCGCGTTATATGAACGGCAACTCCGGCAATGCCGGAGTCTTCTCGACAGCCGACGACCTTGCCGTCTTCTGCGCGGCGCTGATGAACGGCGGCGCCCTCTACCGCCAGGATAACGGCACGCTCGGAAAGGAGCGCAGCAAGAAGGAATGCAGGATACTGAAGCCTGAAACGATAGAGCTGATGTGCACGCCCGACTCCCTGAGCGGACGCGTGATGGGCTGGGACCGCGACAGCAAGGACTGCGAACTGCCCGGCAGCATCTGGGACAGGGGCGACATTCTCTGCCACACCGGTTTCACGGGCCCGTCCATAGTGATCAACCGGCGCACCCGCACCGCGGTGATACTGCTGTGCAGCCGCCTCCATCCCGAAAACCGCGGCGGGCTTAGGAGAGAGCACGCGATGCTGGGCGACGTGAGGTCGGAACTTTCAGATGCCGTGGCAGCGGGCGTGGAGGCCCGGAAGCCCTACCAGACACAAATAAAATAATTATTATTATCTTTGTTGTTTGTAACAAACCCAAGATAGATGAGCATCCAGGAGGAAAAAATCAACGAACTTGTCGCCCGGCGCGAAAAAGCGGCCCTGGGAGGTGGCGAGAAACGTATTGCTGCACAGCACGAAAAAGGGAAGCTTACGGCACGCGAGCGCATTGCGCTACTGCTGGACGAAGGAAGCTTCGAGGAATTCGATATGTTCGTGCAGCACAGATGCACTAATTTCGGGATGGACGCATCCCACCCCGACGGAGACGGAGTCGCCACCGGCCAGGGAACCATTGACGGACGCCTCGTGTTCGTGTTCGCCCAGGACTTCACGGTCAGCGGCGGCTCGCTGAGCACGACGATGTCGGAGAAGATCTGCAAGGTTATGGATATGGCCGTCAAGGTGGGCGCCCCCGTCATTGGTCTCAACGACTCCGGCGGAGCACGTATCCAGGAAGGCATCGACGCACTTGCAGGCTATGCAGAAATATTCGAGCGCAACATACTCTCAAGCGGCGTTGTGCCGCAGATCAGCGCGATAATGGGCCCCTGCGCGGGCGGAGCCGTCTACTCCCCCGCCCTCACGGACTTCACGCTGATGGTCAGGGACACGTCCTATATGTTCCTCACAGGCCCCACCGTCGTCAAGTCGGTGACCGGCGAGGATGTGGACCAGGAGCAGCTCGGAGGAGCCGGAGTGCACTCGACGAAATCAGGCGTGGCGCACTTTGCGGTCGACAATGAGGAGGAGGCTTTCCAGACGATAAAGAAGCTCCTTTCCTTCCTGCCCTCCAACAATATGGAGACAGCACCCGTCAGGCCCACCGACGACCCCGCAGGCCGCTATGACGATGCTTTGAACGAGATCATCCCCGACAATCCCAACAAGGCCTACGATATGTATTCCGTCATCGCCTCGATCGCGGACGACGGAGAATTCTTCGAAATCCACAAGGACTTCGCCAGGAACATAATCGTCGGCTTCGCGCATATGGGAGGCAACAGCGTCGGAATCGTGGCGAACCAGCCCGGGAGGCAGGCTGGAGTGCTTGACATCAACGCCAGCCGCAAGGCATCGCGTTTCGTCCGTTTCTGCGACGCATTCAACATCCCTCTCGTGACCCTCGTGGACGTGCCCGGCTTCCTCTGCGGAACGCAGCAGGAGTACGGAGCCATAATCTCCAACGGAGCGAAGCTGCTTTACGCCTACGGTGAGGCAACGGTGCCGAAGGTGACCGTCACCCTCAGGAAGAGCTATGGCGGAGCGCATATAGTGATGAGCTGCAAGCAGTTGAGGGGCGACATCAACTACGCCTGGCCTTCAGCCAACATCGCAGTTATGGGCGCAGAAGGGGCCGTGGGCATACTTTATGGGAAGGAGCTGAAGGCCGAAACCGATCCGGAGAAGCAGGCCGCCCTCAAGGAAGAGAGGAAGAAAGAATACGACGAACTGTTCTGCAACCCCTACCAGGCAGCACAGAAAGGCTATATCGACGACGTCATCGAACCCCGCAACACACGTTTCCGCGTAATCCGTGCGCTGGAGATGCTGAAGGGAAAACGTCAGGAAATCCCCGCAAAGAAGCATGACAACCTTCCTTTATAGCATAGTTCTCACGTCGGGATCCGACAAGATGGCGGTCAGCGACCCTCACGGGTGGACGCTGACCATCGTGAGCGTTGCCGTCGTATTCGCCGCACTGCTGATCCTCTGGGGCATCTACTGCCTCATCGGAGCTCTGACCGTGAAGGCAGAGAAGAAGGCGCAGATGGCGGAAATGAAGAAATCCGACGCACCGGCGGAAACCGAAACGGACCCCGGAGTCGAAACTGCCATCGCCGCCGCCCTCGCATTGTACCTGGGAGTCGGGTCGCACGACGTAGAGCCGGGAATCATCACCATTGCAGACAACGGTTCACCCTGGCGCGACAAGGCGCTTTTGTTCAGAAGAAACCCTATACGCAAATGAAAGAATACAAATTCAAGATCAACGGGAAAAGCTACGACGTCGCCATCAATTCAGTAGAAGGCGGCATCGCGGAGGTCAGAGTAAACGGGAAGGATTACAGTGTCGAGATCGAGGGCTCTTCTTCCGCCGCGGTTCCCGCAGCCGTGACAAAGAAAGC
>JAKSKA010000013.1 GCA_024401915.1 Bacteroidales bacterium | reverse complement strand
GCCGGCTGTCTGCTCGACGACTGCTCCTTCTCCGGAAAGGTGACAATCCAATATGCAGCTGGTGTATCTGCGGCAGGTATCGCCAACACTTCCGTTGCCGGCAGCATCATCAAGAACTGCAAGTTCGGCGGAACCTACTCGCTCGATGGCGGCACGACCTACAGCGACTTCACTCTCGCCGACATCTGTACCGACACCAACTTTACGGACGGCGGTGGCAACACCCTCCTGTAATCCGTCCATTTAAATACGATATGAACCCCGGAAACTCGAACTTCCGGGGTTTATATTATGCAATTATTGACTATATTTGCATAAAAGGTAAAGTCGTATGAAACAGTATCTGGAGCTCCTTCAGGAGATTATGGATAACGGAACGGTCAAGAAGGACCGTACCGGAGTCGGAACCAAAAGCATTTTCGGCCATCAGATGAGGTTCGACCTCAGCGAGGGCTTCCCCCTTCTCACGACCAAGAAGGTGCATCTCAAGTCCATTATCTACGAACTTCTGTGGTTCATTGCCGGCGACACCAATGTCAGATATCTCCAGGAACACAAGGTCACGATATGGGACGAGTGGGCGGATGAGAACGGAGACCTCGGTCCCGTTTATGGCCACCAGTGGCGCAGCTGGCCCGCTCCCGACGGACGCAGCATCGACCAGCTCTCGCAGGTCGTTGAAACGATCAAGAACAATCCCGACAGCCGCAGGATGCTCGTGTGCGCGTGGAATCCCGGCGAGGTGGACCGTATGGCGCTGCCTCCCTGCCACTGCCTCTTCCAGTTCTATGTCGCGGACGGACGCCTTTCCTGCCAGCTCTACCAGCGCAGCGCGGACACCTTCCTCGGCGTGCCCTTCAACATCGCCTCCTATGCGCTGCTCACGATGATGATCGCGCAGTGCTGCGGCCTGAAGCCGGGCGAGTTCATCCACACCACCGGCGATACGCATATCTACCTCAACCACTTCGACCAGGTGCGCGAGCAGCTTTCCCGCACTCCGCGCAAGCTTCCGGTGATGAAGCTGAACCCGGAGGTGAAAAGCATCTTCGATTTCAAGTACGAGGATTTCGAGCTCGTGGATTACGATCCCTGGCCTGCGATAAAGGCTCCTGTCGCCGTTTAGATTACTGGAAAAGGGTTTCCAGCTTCGATACGAGAGACTCCGTCAGGGCTCTGCGTGAATACGCGGAGATGTCGGAGTCTATCTGTTTTTCTCCGCCGCTCCTGAATTCGTCCCAGCGTGCGAGCAGGAACTCCTCCATACGCCCGCTTTCGTTCCAGTCGAACATCACGCCGCTGCGGGTGCTCTCCAGCACGTTCGCCGCTGCGCCGTCCTCCTGGCCGATTCCGAGCACGGGCCGCCGTGCCGCAAGGTATTCGAATATCTTTCCGGGCAGCACCTTCCTGTACTCCGGCTCCTGGCGGAGGGGGAGTATGAGCGCGGAAGCGCTGCGCTGCTCCACGACCGTCCCGTCGTGGGGAAGATAGCCGAGGTTCGTGAGCCTGTCCGCCAGTCCCGCCGCTTCTATGGCGTCCGTTATCTCGCGGTCCACCTTGCCTGCAAGACGGATTTCCAGCTTCTCGGCAAACGCGTCATCGGCATCGCAGAGCCTCCGGAGCGCTGTCCAGAGAGCGATGGGGTTGCCGTCGGCTGCAAAGAGCCCGGTATGCACTATCGTGAATCGGTCGCTGCGGGCGCATCCGCGTTCTGCGACCTTGAAGTCATCCTCGTCGAAGCCGTTGGTTATCAGCCACACGGGCGTCTTCGTCTTCAGCTCGAAGTCCTTGCGCACGAGCGGCGTCACTGAAATCACGGCATCCGCTTCGTCGAGGACGCTCTGCTCCATACGTCTGTGGATGCACTTTGCGAGCGGCCACAGGCCCAGGTGCTTGAAATAGAACATCTCGGTCCAGGGATCGCGGAAATCGGCCACCCATTTCGTCTGAGGGGCGCTTTTCCTGATCGACCGCATAAGCTTGCGGCCGATGAGATGCATCGACTGCGGCGGCCCGGTGGTGATAATGACGTCCACCGGATTGTCCTCGAGGTATTTCCTGAGATATTTGACCGATGGCCTGACCCAACTGACCCTGGGGTCGGGGATGAAGAGGTTGCCCCTCACCCAGACAGCCAGTTTCTTTTTCCAGGATTTCCTCCCGGAGTTCAGGGGAGTCACTTCGCTTTGTTTCCCGCCCTTCGCTCCGGAGAGTTTCCTGTAGACTTCATAAGGTTCGCGTATCGGCGTCCTGATTACCTCGACACTTTCGGGAATGTCTTTCAGAAGACTCTCGTCAACTGCCAGCTGTTCCGGATTCTCCGGCGTATAGACTACGCTCTGCCATCCGAGGGAGGGGAGGTGCTTGCAGAACTTCACCCATCTCTGAACTCCGGAGCCTCCTGTCGGGGGCCAATAATAGCTGATTATCAGAACGCGTCTCATACTTAAATGCAAAAGTAATAAATTTGGAGCAATAAAGAAAGCGTGCGGCTCTCTGCCAGAAATCAAAGTCTTTATGCCAATTTGATAAGGACTCTGTCCGTGATAAACGTCACATTTGTATTATGGACAACAAGGCTTATCAAATTGCCGCAGAGCGCTATGCCGCTCTTGGCATCGACACCGAAAAGGTGCTCTCACAACTTCAGGATTTCCATCTCAGTATGCACTGCTGGCAGGCTGACGATGTGACAGGATTCGAATCTGCAGCCGAGCTCAGCGGCGGTATCCAGGCGACGGGCAACTATCCCGGCAAGGCCCGCAACATCGACGAGCTCCGTGCGGACATACTCAAGGCCAAGAGCCTCATCCCGGGCTCGCACCGCCTGACCCTCCACGGGATCTACGGCGAGTTCGACGGAAAGAAGGTCGACCGCGACCAGGTGGGCGTGGAGCATTTCCAGGGCTGGATCGACTGGGCGAAGGAGAACAAGACCCCTCTCGATTTCAACAGCACCTCATTCTCCCATCCCAAGTCCGGCAATCTCTCGCTCTCCAACCCCGACAAGGAGATACGCGACTTCTGGGTGGAGCATACGAAGCGCTGCCGCGACATCGCTGACGCTATGGGCAAGGCCCAGGGCGATCCCTGCATAATGAACGTGTGGGTTCACGACGGCTGCAAGGATCTGAGCGTCAACCACTATATGTACCGCGCCCTGCTCAAGGACTCCCTCGACCGCATCTTCGCGGAGAAGAAGGAGAATATGAAGGACTGCATCGAGGGCAAGGTGTTCGGCATCGGCCTCGAGAGCTTCACCGTGGGCTCCCACGATTTCTATACGGCTTATGCGGCCGCCAACGGCAAGATCCCCACGATCGACACCGGTCACTACCATCCTACCGAGAGCCCTGCCGACAAGGTGAGCGCCCTCCTGCAGTTCGTGCCCGAGCTTATGCTCCACGTCTCCCGCCCCGTCCGCTGGGACTCCGACCACGTGACCATAATGGACGACCCGACCTGCGAGCTCTTCGCCGAAATCGTGCGCGCCGGCGCACTCGAGAGGGTTCATTACGGCCTCGACTACTTCGACGGTGCCATCAACCGCATCGGAGCCTATGTCATCGGCAGCCGCGCCGCCCAGAAGGCTATGCTGCGCGCTATGCTCGAGCCCACGGAGATCATACGCAAATACGAGCTCGAAGGCCGCACCTGCGAGGTGCTCACTTATCTCGAGGAAACCAAGGCTATGCCCTGGGGCGCTGTCTATGACGAGTTCTGCCGCCGCAACAATGTCCCCGAAGGCGAGGCCTACCTCAAGGAAATCGAGGATTACGAAAGGAAAGTCACATCAAAACGCTAATACGCGATGTTCGTACTCATCGGGCTTCTCATCATAGCTGTCGGAGCTTTCTGCCAGTCCAGCAGCTATGTGCCCATCAATAAGATAAAGGACTGGAGCTGGGAAAGCTACTGGCTCGTCCAGGGCGTCTTCGCCTGGCGTGTCTTCCCTCTTCTCGGCGCTCTTCTCGCCGTGCCCGCCGGCCACGGTCTCTTCGAAGTCTATTCGGCTTTCCCGAAGGAATCGCTGCTTACGGTGCTCTTCGGCGTGCTGTGGGGCGTGGGCGGTCTTACCTTCGGCCTTTCGATGCGTTACCTCGGAGTGGCCCTGGGCCAGTCCATCGCGCTCGGAACCTGTTCCGCTCTCGGCGCCATCCTCGGCCCCGTTTTCACCGGCCATTCCGGTGACCTCAGTTCCGCAGTCATCATCGGCGTCGTGGTGATGCTTGCCGGCATAGCCATCATAGGCGTTGCCGGTGCTATGAAGTCCGCCACGCTCCCCGAAGAGGAGAAGAAGAAGGCTGTCAAGGACTTCAACTTCAGCAAGGGCCTGATCGTCGCCTTCCTCGCCGGCTTTATGAGCGCCTGCTTCAATATCGGCCTGAGTTTCGGCGCGCCCCTGAGCTGGGCGGAGACCAAGCCGATTTTCGCTACGCTGCCGGCAACGCTGCTCGTGACGCTCGGAGGCTTCCTGACCAATGCGGCCTACTGCCTTTTCCAGAATGCCAAAAACAAGAGTTTCTCCGATTATGGCAAGGGCTCGCTCTGGAAGAACAATCTCGTCTTCTGCGCTCTGGCGGGACTTCTCTGGTACAGCCAGTTCTTCGGACTGAGCCTCGGCAAGGGTTTCCTCTCCGGCTATCCGGTGCTGATCACCTTCAGCTGGTGCATACTTATGGCGCTCAACGTGACCTTCAGCAATGTCTGGGGAATAATATTAAAGGAATGGAAGGGCGTGGGCCGCAAGACCGTCGTAGTGCTTCTTGCCGGCCTCGCAGTGCTGATCTTCAGTACTTTCCTTCCGCAGTTGCTTGAAATGTAGTTATGATTGAATCGATCAAACAGGTCGCCGAGGTTGCGGGAATGCTCTGGCAGAAAGGCTGGGCCGAACGCAACGGCGGCAATATCACGGTCAACGTCACGGACGAGATCGACGGGGCGCTGAAGTCCCGCAAGGCCATTGCCGGCCCTTTTGCGACAGGCGTGCAGCTCCCGCACCTGAAAGGGATGTATTTCTATTGCAAGGGGACGGGCAAGCGTATGCGCGACCTCGCGCGCGAGCCGATGAAGAACGGAAGCATCATACGCATCTGCGATGACTGCAGCTCTTATGAGATCATCGCCGACGAGCCTGTGATGCCCACCTCCGAACTTCCGTCCCATCTCTCGCTCCACAACTATCTGGTGGGGAAGGGAACATCCTACAAGGCCTCCCTCCACACCCATCCCATCGAACTGGTGGCGATGTCCCATTCCTCAAGATATCTCGACAGCGAATACCTCACGAAGCTGCTCTGGTCAATGATACCCGAGACCCTTGCCTTCGCGCCCCTCGGCATTGGGGTGGTTCCCTATGCCCTTCCCGGAAGCGTGAAGCTCGCCCAGGCAACGCTGCGACAGATCGAGAAATACGACGTCGTGCTCTGGGAGAAACACGGCACGGTTGCCGTAGGCACCGACATTATGGACGCTTTCGACCAGACCGACGTCCTGAACAAGGCGGCCACAATCTATATGTCGGCAAGGAATATGGGCTTCGAGCCTCAGGGAATGAGCGCTGAGCAGATGACGGAGATACGCGAGGTGTTCAGTCTTCCCGACGAGCGCCGCTAGGTGCAGGCTTTCTGTATTCCGATGCATTCTGGCCGGTCTCGCGCTTGAAGACCGTAGTGAAGTAATCGGCGTTCTCGTAGCCTGTCTGCCAGGCTATCTCCTGGATTTGCGCATCCGAATTGGTGAGGAGTTCCTTCGCCTTCGCGATGCGCATTTTCGTGATGTACTGGCGTGGAGCCAGACCGGTGTATGCCTTGAAGGCGTGACGGAACTTGGAATAGCTCATCCCGCTGTCCCTGGCCAGGCTTTCTGGCGTCACGGCCGCCAGGTTGTCAAGGATAAGCGCGTGCACCTTGTCTATCAGCGTGTCCATATTGCCCAGTGTCCTGTTGCGGTCGAGGAACACGACGCTGCTCAGCAACCTGCACACTATGCCGCAGAGCATCTGCTGGTAGCCTGATTTCTGCTCGTTGGCGAGCTCTATTCCCGTTTTGAAAAGCCCGCTGAGACTGTCCCTCAGGCCTGTGTGGAAGAGGGGAGCGCTACGCTTTACGAAGCCTTCCACGTCCCAGTTGTCGGCCATAGGTCCTTGGAAGCCTATCCAATACTCCTTCCAGCCGCAATCCGGGTCGGGATAGTAGTTGTGCCATTCTCCCGGAAAAAGCAGGAATGCGTCGCCGGCGTTGACCCTTATGCCTTCGGGTGCGCCTGTACTGCTGAAGAAACTGCCCGAGCCTTCGCTGATGTAGAGGAGCTGGTACTCGTCCAGGATGCGCCCCTTCTCCTTTGTGAAGAGGTATCTCGTGGGGTGGTCCGACGGGGGGTAGCTTTCGCCGCGCCCGATGGACTGGGAACCTATGGACGTCACTATCATACCCCATCTGAGATCAGTGGGACTGCTTATGAGATATCTCGTATATTCCGACACGGCTCCTGTTTTTTTTCAAATTTAGTTTTTTGTAATATAATACCCACAATTATACCTAAATTCGCGCCGTATGGAATACGATGAAGGAGGCCCCCGGCGCTCCCTCGAAATCAGCCGCCTTCTCGATGAAACGCGACGACAGGCGCGCTCCGGTGCGTCTGAAGGACATCGACTCGTCCGCGGAGGCACGTGTGAGCCTGGGCATAGGGGAGGTCGACAGGATACTGGGCGGCGGCATCGTCCCCGGTTCCCTCGTGCTGATAGGCGGCGAGCCCGGCATAGGCAAGTCCACGCTCTCCCTCCAGATCCCGCTTCTCTGCCCTTCGCTCAAGACCCTCTACGTCACGGGAGAGGAAAGCGACAGACAGGTCAAGATGAGGGCGGAAAGGCTTGGCGGCGAATGTGACAACTGCCTGATCTACAGCGAAACTCTTATCGAGAATATAATCGACGAGGCTCTCTCCCTGAAGCCTGACCTGATGATAGTGGATTCCGTCCAGACGATGTACTCCGAGACCGTCGAGTCCTCTGCCGGCTCGGTGAGCCAGATCAAGGAGGTCGCCGCGCTGCTCCTGCGTTTTGCGAAGGAAAGCGGCGTCCCGGTGATACTGATCGGCCATATCACCAAGGACGGCTTCATCGCCGGCCCGAAGATTCTGGAGCACATTGTGGATGTGGTGCTGCAGTTCGAAGGCGAGAACCGCGGCTCCTACAGGGTGCTCCGGAGCATCAAGAACCGCTTCGGCAGCACGTCGGAGCTGGCCGTTTTCGAGATGACGGGCAAAGGCCTCCGCGAGGTCGAAAACCCCTCGGAGATGCTGATCCCTATGCACGAGGAGGGCCTGAGCGGTGTTGCTGTGGCATCGATGCTCGACGGCACGCGGCCGTTGCTGTTCGAGGTCCAGGCGCTCGTCTCTTCCGCCGTTTACGGCACTGCGCAGCGCTCCGCGACCGGATTCGACGCACGCCGTCTCAATATGCTGCTTGCAGTGCTGGAGAAGCGTGCAGGCTTCCATCTCAGCGCCAAGGACGTGTTCCTGAATATGGCAGGCGGCCTGAAGGTCAGCGATCCGGCCTGCGACCTCGCGGTCATAGTGGCCGTGCTTTCGTCCAACTTCGATTTTGCCATTCCCCGCAGCGTCTGTTTTGCCGGGGAGGTCGGCCTCAGCGGTGAAATCCGCCCGGTCGGTCAGACAGACAGGCGTATCGTAGAGGCTGCGCGTCTGGGCTTCAAGAAGATGTTCGTGAGCTCATACACTCCTCTCGACGGGGTGAAGACGGAAGGGCTGCAGGTGATAAAGGTGGCTGACGTGCCGGCCCTGGTGAAGGCTCTTTTCAAGTAAATCAGGCTCTTTCGCTGAGTTCCAGCCAGCGCATCTCGAGTGCGTCGGTCTCTTCGATGATGGCCTGTATCCTTTCTCCTGCGGCCTGCATCCTGTCGTAGGACAGGGTGCCGCCACTCATCGCCTCTTCCAGCTCCTTGCGCTCCCTTTCCAGCTCGGGCAGCCTTGCGTCTATGGCTTCGAGCTCCTTCTGCTCCTTCCAGCTGAGGCGTTTCCTGCTGCTTTCCGCCGCCTTCGGTTTCGGCGTTTCGCGCTGGACTGCAGCTTTTTCCTTTGCCCTGCGCTCCGCTTCCACGTCCTTTATGAACGAGCGGTATTCGCTGAAGTTGCCGCTGAAGTCCTTGACTCCGCCATCTCCTGTGAAGACGAGCAGGTGGTCGGCTATCCTGTCCATGAAGTGGCGGTCGTGCGACACTATCAGCAGCGTGCCCCTGAATTCGAGCAGATATTCCTCCAGGATGTTGAGTGTCACGATGTCGAGGTCGTTGGTCGGCTCGTCAAGTATCAGCAGGTTGGGGTTCTGCATCAGCACCGTGAGCAGGTACAGGCGCCTCTTTTCGCCGCCCGAGAGTTTGGAGACGCGCGTGGACAGCATATCGTGGGGGAAGAGGAAGCGCCCCAGCAGCCTCGTGTCGCCGACGATGTCCAGTACCGTGTCGTCTTCATCGAATTCGATGCCGCGCTGGCGGTAGTAGCCGATTTTCAGCGATTCGCCGCGTTCTATGCTGCCGCTGACGGGGGATAGCTCTCCGGCGAGCAGGTCGAGGAAGGTCGTCTTTCCTATGCCGTTGCGGCCCACGATGCCGACACGTTCGTAGCGCTGGAAGTTGTAGTCGAAGTCGCTCAGCAGCGTGACACCTCCGCGCCCGAAGCTGACGTGATGGCAGTCGATGATCTTCGTGCCCAGCCGCGTCGTCTCCGCCGCGCCTTCCATATTGACCTGACGCGTCGTGTAAACCTGGGCGGCGCGTTCCGAAAGGGCGTGGAACGCATCTATCCTGTATTTCGCCTTGCCGCTGCGCGCACAGGGGGTAGCGTGGATCCACTCCAGCTCCCGGCGCAGCAGGTTGCGTATCTTGTCAGTTTCTGCGTTGTAGACTGCAATCCTGTCCTCCCGCCTCTCGAGATAGTTCTGGTAGTCTCCGCGGTAGCAATATACGGCTCCGTGGTCCAGCTCCATCACCGTATTGCACACACGGTCAAGGAAGTAGCGGTCGTGGGTCACCATCAGCAGCGTGCAGCGCTTGTGGCCCAGATATGACTCCAGGAACTCTATCGCCTCGATGTCGAGGTGGTTGGTCGGCTCGTCCATTATCAGGAAATCGGCGTTCCTCGCGAGGAGGCACGTGAGCGCCACCCTCTTCACCTCGCCTCCGGAGAGCTCGCCCATCTTCCTGGAAAGGCTGCCGAGTCCGAATCCGGTGGCCGTCTCCTTCATCGTCTGGATGAATTCCTCCTGGACCACAGGCTGCCAGGAAGGGAATTCCCGGCTTACGGAAGCCATTATCTGCTCCTCTATGGACAGGTCGGGACTGAAGTCGTAGTCCTGTTCCAGAAAGGCTATGCTTATCGCCTTGAGGAAGAGTATCCTTCCTCCCGAGTCTGACTTGTCCTTGCCGGCGAGTATCCTCAGAAGAGTGCTCTTGCCGGTGCCATTAGGCGCAACGAGGGCGATTTTGTCGCCCTCGTTAATGTTGAAGCCTATGTGCTCGAAAAGAATTTTCTGGCCGTAGGACTTCGATATGTTCTCTATCTGGAGAAAACTCGGCACGGAACTACTTCAGGATTTTGCAGTTTCCGATAACGGGGAGTTCCTTGGCCTTGCCCTGGATAGCATAGACTATTCCGACGATTGCAAGGACGATGACCACGAGGCCGAGCGCCTTGAAGATCCAGCCTATCAATTTTATTCTGCTGAGTATTCCTGCAACGATGCCGATGATGCAGAGCACCAGACCCTGGTTTGCGTGGAACCTTGCGAACTTGGAGTCCTTTGCGCAGATGATGGGGATGATGACGAGGATGCCGATATATGCGAGAACGGCCATAAACTTGTTCTTCTTCACGTCCTCGGGATCGATCTCGGCGGTGTAATCGTCAATCTCGGCCTTGATTTCGTCAATCTTCACCTGAGCCTTCGCCTTGAGGTCCTCGGCTTTTTCCTGCGCTTTGTCCTTGAGGTCGCCGGTCTTTTCCTTCAGGTCCTCGAGTTTCTCCTGGGCCTTTTCCTTGATGTCTTCGGTTTTGTCCTTGATTTCGTCAACGATTTCGTTGATCTTTTCGTTTTCAGCCATTGTCTTGAGGTTTTTGATGGTTATTCTTCTGCAAGTTTACTGAATATTTTGTGTATCAGCAAAGAAAAATCGCAAATGTTGTACAGACGCGAGTCACTCGCGTCTGTACAACATTTGCTCAGCGGGTGCTTCCGCAACGGCTGCCGGTCAGAAGTGACAGGGTCCGGGGGGTGAACTTACGCATTATCAAGAATACGGACAGGCAGATAAGGGTGGCCAACGCAGGCCTGAGGAACACCTTGATGAAACAGACGGGCGCATTTGTGAACGGCAATAATCTCCATAATATGAAGTTGGAGAAATCCAGTATCAGCACCGAATGGACCGTATAGACGAAGAATGAGGCCTCCGACAATGTGCGGTTGACTCTGATTTTACCCTTTTGCAGCAATTTGTCAGCAAACGGGAAAATGTATATGACCGTTGAAATGACGAATGTGTGCTGAACCGGCAGGAAGAATAAGGAGGAAGTATCCAAGAAAATGCTCGTGGCCAGGGCGATGACCGAAACGATGAACGCAGGCCATCCGACCTTGGAAAATGTTCCGATGAAGTCCTTCTGACGGATTCTGAACCAGCCGCCGGCGGAGAAGAAGAAAAACGCGGCAAGGGAAAAGCCTGAAAACGGCAGCCCGATATTGAGCAGGTACAGCAGCATCAACACAAAGAGCCCTGCTGCGCTGCAATATTTCAGGAAACAGCGGATCAATGGTGCTGCGAGGACGCATACCATCAGGTCCCGGATATACCACATCGGTGCCAGAAAGGGCTTCCGGTTAGGGACACCGTAGCCGAAGATGTTGGTGCTCACTACATCCTGCTTGCAGTCCCAGAATATGCGCCATCCGCCGTTGTTACGGAAATATGACAGGAAAGAAGCCAGTACCCCGTCCCGGAATCCTGATTTGAGCGAGAGGAATAGGAATTTCAATATCAAATATATGACAATCCACAGAATAAATGGGACGAGCAGACTCTTTATCCTCTTCCTGCATTTGTCCAGGTATATTTTCCAATCCCAATTCTCCTCAAGCTTGCCGAAGAACAGGAACCCGGAAATGAAGAAGAAAGTCGGGACAGCCATTGCGCCGAAGCGCATTATCGCAAGGCGGACAAATGATTCCGCGCCACCGTCCGCTACAAGATCTAGGGCGTAGGAAGTGTGAAGGACGATGACCACTATCGGCAATATGCCTTTCAGGTAATCGATGACTTGAGATTGTCTATCTGTGATTTTCATTTTTCAGCGTGCTAAGGTAATTGTTTTTTACCTCCGCTCCAAACGCGTATCGGCATAATACGCCGTACTCCACAAAAAAAGCCCGGCAACTGCCGAGCTTTTCGTGGAGCATAGGAGAATCGAACTCCTGACCTTTTGAATGCCATTCAAACGCTCTACCAACTGAGCTAATACCCCGAATAGTTCTGCAAAAGTAGTAATTTTTTTTAAAACCAAAAATTTTGAAGGGAAAATGCAACGTTTCCAACAATAGCTGCATCTATGTCATAGGTTTAGGTTTTAGTACACGTTTATAAGGAACAGGTCTGCCGCGACGGCACGCCTGTTCCTTTTTCTTTTTGGAAAAAATTGAGTAATTTTGCTTGGTTTTGCGGACGCGTTGCGTTCCGTGGGAAACACAAGGTTTTACACGTGAGCCAAAATCAGAGTTATCAACCAAAATCAATATCATTATGAGAAAGAAAATCGTTGCCGGAAACTGGAAGATGAACACCACAGTTCCTGAAGGCATTGAACTCGCAAAGGCAGTTGTAGCAAAGGCAGGAGAGGTTCCTGCAGGAGTAAAACTCATCATCGCAACTCCTTTCCCCCATCTTTATCCTGTCGCAGAGGTCGTAAAGGGCACTGCAGTCAGCCTCTCGGCCGAGAACTGCGCCGACAAGGAGAAGGGCGCATACACCGGAGAGGTGTCTGCCGCTATGCTCGCTTCCGTTGGTTGCGAGTACACGATCCTCGGTCACTCGGAGCGCCGTCAGTACTACGGCGAGACGGATGAGAAGCTCGTTGAGAAGACGAAGCTCGCCCTCGCAAACGGTCTCAAGGTCATCCTCTGCGTAGGTGAGAACCTCGATGAGAGGGAGGCAGGCAAGCATTTCGATGTATGCGAGACCCAGATCAAGAACGTCCTCTACAACTTCACCGCAGAGGAGCTCAAGAACATCGTCATCGCCTACGAGCCCGTATGGGCAATCGGCACCGGCAAGACCGCAACTTCCGAGCAGGCAGAGGAAATCCACGCCTTCATCCGCAAGGTCATCTCCGACAAGTTCGGCGTTGAGGCTGCCGAGGACACCACAATCCTCTATGGCGGCTCCTGCAAGCCCTCCAACGCCAAGGAGCTCTTCGCCCAGAAGGACATCGACGGCGGCCTTATCGGCGGCGCAGCCCTCAAGGCGGACGACTTCATCGCCATCGCCCAGTCCTACTAGTAGAAGGACCGGTTGCGTATTATTGCGCGGCCGCAGCGTAGCCGGCTGCAAACTTCGGCTATCGTGGCTGTCCTTGCTCTCGCGAATGTGTGTCGTGAAATTCGGAAGATGCTCTAAGCGTCGGATAGCTCCTCCTGAACTCGTGCCACCCTCGGCAACGTAAGAGGGGGGACCCGTCAGGGTGGGGTCGAGCGAAGCGAGACAGTTCAGGAGCAGCGCAGCCGAACGCTCAGAGATAGCAGATGATACCCAGAGGCAACCTGCTGCCGTTTCTAAGCCCTGCAAACAGCGCAGCCGGACGCTCAGAGAAAGCAGCCGCACATAACAAAAAAAGAGACTCGTGAGAGCCTCTTTTTTTATAATGACTTACTTCAACTTCGCCTGCTCGAGAAGTTTCGCCTTGAACTCTGCGGGCATCTTCTCCAGACCGTTCAACTCATTCTCCAGAGCCTTGTGGTCAAGAGCCTTGAGGTATTTCTCCGCTCCCGGCGGTCTCCCGAGTCGCTAGCGCCCGCGCTGCCGGTAGCGCGTCGATACGGGAGGCAGCGGCGTTCACGGAGCGCTGTGCTTCGCGTAGTTGATCTCGTACTCCGCCGTGATGTTCTGCATCCTGTGGAGCAGAGCCTTCTGCCCGTCCACGAACTCGAACTTGCTGTCGCACTCGAACTTGAGCTCCTTCCCGGCCGGCGCCGACGCTGCATAGACGGTAAGTTGCAGGTTCACGCCATCATAGCCCCAGACCTGCTTCCCGGCGGCCGCATCCCTCTCGGCATAGCGGCTGTAGGGCACTTCCGCACCATTGATGCGAACCGTCCCGGGAGCCGTGACACCTTCCATCACGATGCGCACGCGGCGGGTGGGCAGCATTCCCTTGAACGAGCCTTTTCGCGGCTCCACCGTCACGCGGACGCCGCTCCCGTCAGTCGTCTTCCTCGCAACGGTAGTGGCATAGCTGCCCGAATACGCCTGGGAATTGCCATCATCCTCATAGAGGACGGCACTCGAAGTCCCGGGCCCCGGAGCGACGTACCAGCGTGTTTCGTCGGACTGCTCCTGAAGCGTCATTATCTTCGGACCGGCCATAGGGATTATGGCACCGGCACGCAGGAAATAGGGATTCTCATCTATGGTATAGCGGAGCACGGCCTCCGTGCCGCCCTTATGGAGAGTGCCTGTCGAAACGTCGAACCAGTCGTTCCCGGCGGGGAACCACATCCTCCGGTCCGCGAGACCATTGGCATCGACGGGGTTGCACACCGTGGTGGCAAGGATATCCCTGCCGAAGAAGAACTCCTCCTTCTCGGTATAGGCCTTCTCCTCTTCGGGATACTCGTAGTAGAGAGGACGCGTGATGCAGATGCCGCTGTCGTACGCCTCCCTCGCTGCAGTATAGATGTAGGGAGTGAGGTCATAACGCAGACGTATCGCGGCCCTCATCGCGTCGAAGTGGTCGGGGAACACCCAGAAACGCTTCTCCATCGTGCGGTCCTTGGTGCTGTGGGTCTTGAAGATGGGGGTGAACACGCCGCTCTGTATCCAGCGCGTATAGAGCTCGGGATCGGTTGCGGTCACGCCCTTGGGCTGCATATGGCCGCCGATGTCGTGTCCCCAGTAGCCATAACCCACATTGGAGGCCGTCGCGGGGAAATAGGGGAGCGCGGAGAGCACTTTCCAGGTAGCATAGGTGTCACCCGAGAAGCCGACCTGATAGCGGTGCGAGCCGATGCCGCCCCAGCGGTGGTAGATCATAGGCCTGGGTGCATCGCTGCCGAGGGACGCACTCTGGCGGGCCTGGTCATTGAAGAAGGTATAGTTGAGCCAGAAGGTGTTGCTGAGGTCCTTTACGTATTTGCTCAGTTTCCACTGCTGCCAGTCCAGCCACCAGAAATCAATGCCCTGCTTCTCCAGCGGGCGGATGACCGTGCTGAAATAGGAATCCGCCCATTCCATCTGGTCGATGCGGAAGGGAACGGGAGCCTTTTCCCCGGCCTTCCCGCAGGCTGCGCTGTTGCCTTTGAAACGATAGGGCTTGTCATAGACGAAACCGCGGGGACCGTCATAGTCGTCCGTGCGCTTCGTATAATCGCTCACGAAACGCTCATAGGGCTCCTCGTAGGGCTGGATCCCGGAAGCGGGATGGAGGTTGAGGGAGGTCTTGATATTCCTGTTGTGGAGGTCTCCCAGGAAATTCTCCGGGTTGGGGAAGAGCTCGGAACGCCAGGTATAGCCCGTCCATCCTATCCTCTGGCCGAATTCATCCTTGGGCGCGTTCTTCTTCTGGAGGGACCAGGTATTGTGCCAGTCCATATCGATGATCATCACGTCCATCGGGATGCTGTAGTCCTCGAAATGCTGCGCGAGGTCGATGAATTCGAAGTCGGAAT
>JAKSKA010000129.1 GCA_024401915.1 Bacteroidales bacterium | reverse complement strand
GAGGGTTTCGTCGCGCCCTTCTTGATAAGGGAAACGGTAGCGAAACCTACAGGTCCGTCATTCCCGGCATCAACAAGGTTCGCCGTGATGCTGTTCTGTGCAAATGCCACCGGGCCGAAAAAGAAGAATACGGCAATGATGGCTGATTCAATTATGTGTTTCATCTTATAAATTTGACGCACGAAGCGTCAGTAAGTTTATTTTATGCGGTCAGGATTCGCCTGAATGAACTTTTCCCACGAAGAACTGGCCTGAAGGCTGGACAGCGGACTGGACAGCTGGTAGAAATGGCACATCGCAAGGGCGAGGGCATCGGTCGCATCCAGATATCTGGCTGCAATATTTATACCCAGCGTCTTTTCAACGATGAGGGCGACCTGCTCCTTCGATGCGGCACCATTGCCGCAGATCGCCATCTTGGCCTTGCGCGGAGCGTACTCGAACACGGGGATATTCCTGTTCAGCGCCGCTATCATCGCGGCGCCCTGCGCGCGCCCGAGCTTCAGTATGACCTGGGCGTTCTTGCCATAGAACGGGGATTCTATCGCGAGGTCATCGGGATGGTGGAGGTCACACAAGGCCCCCACTTTCTCGTTGATTATCTGGAGTTTGGCATAAGGGTCAGGCATCTTCCTCAAATCGAGAACACCCATATCCACATATTCCGCCTTTCCTTTAGCATTGACACGAATGACCCCGAAACCAAGCAGATTGGTTCCGGGATCTATTCCAAGTATGGTACGTGCGTCAGTCAATTTTGTCAAATCCCGTATAGGGACGAAGCACCTCGGGGATCACGATTCCGTCAGGTGTCTGATAATCCTCGAGCAGAGCGGCCACGACGCGGGGCAGAGCGAGGCTCGAGCCGGTGAGCGTATGTGCCAGCTGGGTCTTGACGTCGGAATCGCGATAGCGCAGAGGCAGGCGGTTCGACTGGTATGTCTCGAAATTCGAAACCGAGCTGATTTCAAGCCAGCGCTGCTGTGCGGCGCTCCAGAGCTCGAAGTCATAGGTTATCGCAGAAGTGAAGGACATATCGCCGCCACAGAGACGGAGTATCCTGTACTTGAGACCGAGCTTGTTCACGAGGCTCTCCACGTGGGCGACCATCTCATCGAGAGCCTTGTAGCTGTCTTCAGGCTTCTCCACGCGTACGATCTCCACTTTGTCGAACTGATGGAGACGGTTGAGTCCGCGCACGTCCTTGCCATAGCTGCCGGCCTCGCGGCGGAAACAGGGAGTATAGGCGGTAAGGCGCTGGGGGATCTTGTCCGAATCGAGGATCACGTCGCGGAAAATATTGGTCACAGGCACCTCTGCCGTAGGAACCATATAGAAATCATCCACTTCGGCGTGGTACATCTGGCCTTCCTTGTCAGGAAGCTGGCCGGTACCGAAACCGGAATCCTTGTTCACCATTACGGGCGGCTCCACCTCCTGGTATCCGGCCGCAGAGTTGCAGTCGAGGAAGAAGTTGATAAGAGCCCTCTGGAGTTTCGCACCCTTGCCTTTATAGACAGGGAAACCGGCTCCGGTGATCTTGACGCCGAGGTCGAAGTCGATGATATCGTACTTCTTGGCGAGTTCCCAGTGGGGAAGGGCGTTCTCGGGAAGATTGGCCTCGGGGCCACCCATCTTCACGACCTCGTTGTCCTCGGCACCCTTGCCGGGCTTGATGAGATCGCAGGGAAGATTGGGCAGGAGGACGAGATTGGCCTCCATCTCCTTCGTGGCCTCGTCCATCCTGACGAGCAGTTCTCCGGATTTCTCCTTGAGCGCGGCAACACTGGCCTTTGCAGCCTCGGCCTCCGCCTTGAGCCCCTGCTTCATCAGGGCACCGATCTCTGCGGACTTCTGTTTCTGCTGGGCGAGAAGCGCATCGCTTTCCGTCTGGCAGGCACGGCGTGCAGCATCCAGTTCAAGCACCTTGTCCACTATGGCTTGCGCGTCGAAATTCTTGATTTTCAATTTCGCGACAACCATCTGCGGATCATCGCGGAGCATTTTGAGAGTTAGCATATACTACTTTTAAAATAAAAGGGACCTGCACCTTTCTCGAAGCGCAAGTCCCAAAAACCCTTATCTCTCCGAGATTAGTTCTCTGCGGGGATGACTGATACGTAGGATTTGTCCTCTTTCTTCCTCGTGAACTTTACAGTTCCGTCAACGAGGGCATAGAGGGTGTGGTCCTTGCCCATACCGACATTCTTGTCGGGATTGTGGACAGTACCTCTCTGACGTACGATGATATTACCGGCTTTTACGAATTCGCCACCGAATTTCTTGAGTCCAAGACGTTTGCTTTGAGACTCACGACCGTTCTTAGAACTTGATTGACCTTTCTTGTGTGCCATAACTCTTAAGCGATTCCGTTAATTTTGATTTTGGTAAGTTTCTGGCGATGACCATTGAGTTTCTGGAAACCCTTGCGACGGATTTTCTTGAAAACAATGACCTTATCAGCCTTTACATCATCCTCGAGGACAGTGGCCTTGACGGCTGCACCCTCGACATAGGGGGTTCCAAGAGTGACTGCACCCTCGTTGTCGAGGAGAAGCACCTTGTCGAACTCCACGTCAGCACCTTTGGCCTGAGGGAGCCTCGGGACAAAGATCTCATTGCCAGCTTCTACTTTGAACTGCTGGCCTGCAATGTCAACAATTGCGTACATAATAAAACTTTAAAAAAGTTTCGGCAGCAAGCGTCCACCACTCCGGGGCGGCTCTTTTTCCGGCTTGACAACCTTGCATATAAAACGGGCGCAAAAATACGAAAAAAAGTTTTACCAACAAAATAAAATGGTTATTTTTGCTGAAACAAAACTGTTACCTATGCCGTTCATCTACAACAAGCACGTCACAGGACGCGACAATATCGGACGCAAGAGCGAAGCAGCCATACTCGGCAACCTCCTCTCCCAGGGAGAGAACGCAGTCATCTACGAGCCGCCGAAGACGGGCAAGAAATCCCTGCTGCAGCAGACCCTGTTCAACATCAGGATCGCCACGCACCGCTTCTCCGTTGTGGAGATGTCCCTGCTCAACACCCGCACCGCGGCCGATTTCTGCCTCAAGCTCGGCTCCGAGATAATCAAATCCCAGACCTCCACGTCCGACGAATACGCCGCCGCAGTGGAAAAGCACCTGAGCGGCACCCACTTCGTCTTCGACCCCGTGGCCTACGAGACGAGAGGTGCCATACTCTCCCCCAACTGGGACCTGGACGACAACGACATCAGGGCCATAGCCGCCCTTCCCTACCGTATGGCAATGGAACACGGCCAGAAGATCATCGTGATCCTATACGAGTTCCAGAACATAATGCTGACCGACGCCGGAGAACGCGTGTGCCGCATCTTCGAGGACGTCTTCAAGACGAAGGAGGAAAGCTGGCGCGAACTCGCCTGCTACGTCTTCATCGGCTCCGCAATCAATGCGATGAAGTACATCTTCGAGACGCGCCACTTCTTCTGGCGCCAGGTATGCAGGGTGAAGATGAGCGAGATAGACAGCCGTGAAATCATCGACCACGTGATCAAGGTCTTCCTCTCCGCAGGAAAGGTCCTGGACAGGGACCTGATGGTGGGAGTATGCAAGCTCTTCCGCAACAACATATTCTACATCAACCACTTCGCAGCCCTGTGCGCCTCGCTCTCGAAAGGTTACATAATGGAACCCGTCCTCGAAGAAGCACTCTCGACGATAATCGCCATCTACGAGCCAGGCTTCATCGCGACGGTGAACGACCTGACCACCTACCAGGTATGCCTGCTCAAGGCGATACTCGACGGCCACACGCGTTTCAGCAGTTCCGAAGTGATAAAAAGATACAGCCTGTCCTCGTCCGCAAACGTAAAAAGGCTCAAGGAAGCCCTCTGCAAGAAGGAGATCATCACCTTCAACGAAGCCGACGAGCCTTCCGTGATCGACCCCCTGTTCGAATACTGGGCAAGAAAATATTTTTTTGAAATGAAGATGGATTGATAAAATATTTTTCTATCTTTGCAGCCGCAAAAAAATTGCACAAGAAAAAAAGGGGGTGATTTCAAAGTGATTATCGTACCTGTAAAAGAAGGTGAAAATATCGAGCGCGCGCTCAAGAAATTCAAGCGCAAGTTTGAGAAGACCGGTGCTGTCCGCGAAATGCGTGCACGCAAGAACTTCGAGAAGCCTTCCGTAATACGCCGTGCAGCCAAGATGAAAGCCATCTACGTACAGCACCTCCGCCTCGAAGAAGA
>JAKSKA010000128.1 GCA_024401915.1 Bacteroidales bacterium | reverse complement strand
CGCCGTTGTCGTGTTCGAACATCGAATGGAGTACACGGCGCTGAACGGGTTTCAAACCGTCTCCTATATGGGGAACGGCCCTGTCCAGAATTACCTCCGACGAGTAGTCCAGAAACCAGTTCTGGAACATTTCCGTCAATTTGAACTGCTGCGTACCGTTCTCCTGTGTCGTCTTTATCTCTTCTTCCATAATCTTATCTTAAAATTCATAGCCGAAGCGTTTGAGCTCCTTTCTGTTTTCCCTCCAATCCGGATCCACCTTCACGAAGGTACTGAGGAACACTTTTTTCTGGAAGAAATCCTCCATATCCAGCCTCGCCTCCGTGCCCACCTTCTTGAGCGCGGCCCCGCCTTTACCTATAATTATTCCCTTCTGCGAATCACGCATCACATAAATCACGGCCTTGATATCATAGCGCTCGCGGCCCTCCTTGAACTCTTCGATTTCCACCTGACAGCTGTAGGGAAGTTCGTCGCTGTAGTTCAGGAAAATCTTCTCGCGGAGAATCTCGCTGGCGAAAAAGCGCAGGTTCTGCACAGTGAAGACATCCTTGTCGTACCACGCGGGCGCGACGGGGATGGCATCCACTATTGCGTCGAATATGTTGTCAAGGTTGAATTTCTCCAGTGCGGAGGCCGGGAATATCGTGGCTTTCGGCAGCTTCTCCTTCCACCAGGCCATAAGTTCCGTCACCTTTTCCTGATTGCTTATATCTATCTTGTTTATTACCAGTATTACAGGACATTCCAACTTCTGGAGCTTGGTGACATATTCGACATTCTTGTCTGCCTGCTCCACCGTATCGGTCACGTAGAGTATCACGTCGGCATCCCCTATGGCCTCGTCCACGAAATTCAGCATATTCTGCTGCAGGCGGTAGTTCGGTTTCAGGATGCCCGGAGTGTCGGAATATACGATCTGATAGTCCTCGCCGTTGACTATGCCCATAATGCGGTGGCGCGTGGTCTGGGCCTTGGATGTGACGATGCTGAGTTTCTCACCCACAAGGGCGTTCATCAGCGTGCTTTTGCCCACATTGGGGTTGCCGATTATGTTTACGAATCCGGCTCTGTGCTGCTGCGCTCCCATCAGTTGAAGGCCCCCATCTTTAGAATGTTGACCTCACCATCCGTAAGGTAGCGCCAGGCTCCGCGCTTGATGCCTTTCTTCGTGAGACCGGCGAAATAAACCCTGTCGAGGCCTTTCACCTGATAGCCCAGATATTCGAAGATGCGGCGCACGATGCGGTTTCTGCCGCTGTGTATCTCGATGCCCAGTTTTCTCTTGTCCTCAGGGTCCACGTAATCAAGCTCGTCGGCCTTGATCATACCGTCTTCCAGTGTGATGCCCTTGAGTATCTTGTCGAAATCTTCCTCCGTCAGCTTCCTGTCCAGGGTGACTTCGTATATCTTCTTCTTGTTGAAGGAAGGATGCGTCAGTCTTTCGGCCATCTCGCCGTCATTGGTGAACATCAGCACCCCTGTCGTGTTCTTGTCCAGACGTCCTACTGGGAATACCCTTGTGGGGCATTTGGTCAGCAGGTCCATAACGGTCTGGTCTGCGTGCGGGTCCGAGGTGGTGGTGACGAAGCCTTTCGGCTTGTTCATCACGATATAGACTTTTTCCTCGCCCTGCAGTTTCTGACCTCCGAAAAGGACAGTATCCTTGCGCGTGTCTATCTTGGTTCCGAGTTCTGTGACGACCTTGCCGTTCACCGTGACCACGCCGGCCTGGATCAGGCGGTCGGCTTCACGCCTTGAGCATACGCCCGAATTGGCTATGAACTTGTTGAGGCGGACCTCGGTGGCTGGTGCTGCGGGTACGGCTTTCTTTCTGGCCGTCTTGCTCTCGAAACCGGGTTTGCCATCGAACTTGGGCTTATGGCTTTCAAAGCTGGGTTTGCCCTCGAACTTGGGCTTGTGGCTTTCGAAGCCGTTGCGGCCCTCCCGGCCTTCAACCTTGCCTCGGCTGCCACGTCCCTCTCTGTTTGGCTTTCTTTTTACTTCCATTATTTAAGCTTGAAAATATAGGTGATCGTTCCCTGCATCTGCTCTGGAGATTCAGGGCTTACATTGAATTTCGTTTTAAGGGCGGCCTGTCGTGCGGCTGTCCACATATCCTTGTCCGTTACGTTGGTTCCATCGGCGCCAGGGAAGGCTTTGATCCCTGTCTGTCTACCCAGATCTCTACCACGACAGTGCCCTCGTTTTGTACGCCGTAATTGGGTTTTGCCGGTACTCCGACACAGTCACGGCCTTTGACACGGGCCATAGGCGCCCCGTCGATTTTCGCCTGTGTGGCGTTGCCCTGCGCGTGACCCGCCTTCAGGGCATCCGACACTTCACGCGCGGTCTGGGCGGCAAGGGTGTCCTTGTCCGTATTTTGTGCTGCGTGGAATAGTGAACGGTTGTCTATGACTTCTTCGCGTTCGGGTTCGGGTATCTCCACGTCGCCATCTGTCCCGACAGTCGAGGCTTTCGCCAGGTTCTGCTTCGTTCCCTCATACTGCGCTTGACTTTTCTGCACGAGCTCCAGGTTCTTTTTCGGGTCGGCCTGCTCTGCGGATGGCTCACGTCCGTATTTTTTGACTTTGATGACGGGCGGTTCCTGCTCCTCGAAGTCTATGACCAGGGTCTTTTCTTCCGGAGCGGGATAGATGTATTTGAGACCTGAGAAATTGCACAGGAGAACAATGGCGAGATTCAGGCCGATTGAAAGTACCAGTCCGAATATCCCCGCATTGTATTTCTGGCGGTATTGTTCCTGTGTGTATCTCTGACTTTCCACTGCTTTGCTCTGTCTGTGGTCTCTATTCGGGTGAAGTGGCCATTATGACTTTGTAGTGGTTCCTCTTGGCGATGTTCATTACGGCTACGACCTCCTTGACTGGTACGGTCTCGTCCGCAAAGATGCTGAATGTGGGGTCGTCCTCATTCTGCAGCTTCTCTATCAGGGCGTCTTCCACCTCCTCGAAGGGAATGGCCGTTTCGTTGCCGTCGATATGGAAGGAATAGTTGCCGTCCTGCCAGTCCTTGATCGACACGCTTGTAGTGGCTTTTGCCGCCACCTGACCCGTGCTCTTCGGGAGCAGGAGCTTCAGCGCGTTGGGATTTATCAAGGTGCTGGTAATCAGGAAGAAAATCAACAGCAGGAACACGATGTCGGTCATTGAGGACATCGCCGTCGTTGCATCTGCCTTTATTGTTCTTTTGATAGCCATTGTACTATTCTTTTTCTTCTTCTTCTACGCCTTCGGGCATTGATTCGAGTATGTCGAGCATATCCATTGTGGCGGTGTCCATACTTGCCGTAAGGGAAGCGACCCTGCCTACGAGGAAGTTGTAGGCGAAGTAGGCTATGATGCCGACGATGAGACCTCCTACGGTGGTGATCATAGCTTCATAGATACCGCCGCTGAGTAGCGTTATGTCGACGTTGTTGCCGGAGTTGGCCATATTGAAGAAGGCCTTGACCATACCGGTTACGGTGCCGAGAAAACCTATCATAGGCGCACCGCCTGCGATGCTCGCCAGACCGCTGAGACCCTTCTCGATGCGGGCGACCTCGACGTTGCCGGCGTTTTCCATTGCGGCCTGCACTTCCTGCAGAGGGGCGTGGCGGTGGCTGATGCCCTTTTCCACCATCCTTGCCACGGGCGTGTCATATTTGCTGCAGAGCGCCTTGGCGTTCTTGACCTGTCCGGCGTGGAGGTAGTCCTGGATGTCATTCATAAAGTAACGGTCGATTTTGGACGCTTTGCTGATCAGCCAGAGTTTCTTTCCGAAAAGATAAATGGCGACCAGGCTGAGGATTGCGAGTACGATCATAATCCAGCCGCCTTTGGTGGCCATTTCGAGTAGTGAGTAGGACATTACTTGTTCTTCCATATCGTTTGTGTTTTTCTTTCGTTTGTTCGGGCTTGCCCCGATTAACTTACAAAGTTAATAATTTTTTTGTTTCAATATTTTATGTCGGTGAGGAAAAGGGCGTGTCCGGGCACCGATTGTCCGGCGTCGGACCTCGTGCCTCTTTCCACCAGTTCCAGAATGTATCCCGGCTCGTGCTTCCCGCGGCCTATGTCCACCATCGTTCCCGCTATTGCCCTCACCATATTCCTCAGGAACCGATTCGCCGCGATTGTGAATGTCAATGACCGATACGTCAGCGGCAGGTCATTGACCGAGCCTCTGGCCACGGCGGGCTGAAGCCCTTCTGCTCGGGCCGAAAGCATCAAAATGCTTTCTGTAAACCCACTCGCG
>JAKSKA010000127.1 GCA_024401915.1 Bacteroidales bacterium | reverse complement strand
GTTGAGCAGCTCTACCAGCGCTCCATCTACGCCACTCCGCTCTACGCAGAGTTCATGGACCACAAGCTCAATGTCATCGACGCTCCGGGCGCAGATGATTACATCGGCGGTCTGATCTCCGCATTCAAGGTATGTGACGCAGGTATCATGGTCGTCAATGCACAGCAGGGTGTCGAGGTAGGTACCGAGATCCACGGCCGCTACGCAGACCAGTACAAGATGCCTGTAGCCATCGCCGTCAACCAGCTCGATGCTGAAAAGGCAAGCTGGGACACCACCATCGAATCCCTCCATCAGGCATTCGGCAGCAAGCCGGTTGTAATACAGTATCCTGTCAATCCGGGTGTTGCATTCGACAGTTTCATCGATATCCAGAAGATGAAGATGTACAAGTTCAAGGATGAGAACGGTACCCGCGAGGAGCACGAAATCCCTGCAGAGGAGCAGGCAAAGGCCGAGGAGATGCGCGCAGCCCTCATCGAAATGGCCGCTGAGGCTGATGAGGAACTCATGGACAAGTTCTTCACTGACGGCAACCTCTCCGAAGAGGATATGAACAAGGGTCTCAACATCGGTTTCGTGAGCGGAGCCCTTTATCCTGTATTCTGCCTCTCTGCAAAGAAGGACATCGGTGTAAAGCGCATCATGCAGTTCATGATCGAAGTTGCTCCGGCTCCTAAGCAGGATCCTGCAGGTCCTACATCCCTCTTCGTCTACAAGACCGCTCTCGAGCAGCACCTCGGTGACGTTTCATATTTCCGCGTAATGTCCGGCAAGATCGCCGCCGGCCAGGATGTCGTCAATCCTGAAACAGGTGCAAAGGAGCGCATCTCCGCTCTCTATGCAGTTGCAGGCAAGAAGAAGGAAAGCGTTACCGAACTCCAGGCAGGTGACCTCGGATGTACCGTCAAACTGAAGACCGTCAAGACAGACCAGACCCTCAACCAGCCTGGTTTCGATACAGTCGTTCCTCCTATCGCATTCCCTCCATCCAAGTACCGCGCTGCCGTAAAGGCAAAGGACGAGAAGGATGAGGAGAAACTCGGCGAGGCTCTCAACCGTATCGCAGCAGGCGACCCTACATACGTCATCGAATATTCCAAGGAACTCAAGCAGACCATCATCAACTGCCAGGGCGAACAGCATATCAATATCCTCAAGTGGTGCGTCAACAACGACTACAAGATCGATATCGAGTTCTTCGCTCCGAAGATTCCTTACCGTGAGACCATCACCAAGGTTGCAAATGCGACATACCGTCACAAGAAGCAGTCCGGCGGTGCAGGCCAGTTCGGTGAAGTCACCCTTCTCATCGAGCCTATCGTGGAAGGTGTTGATACAGCCGGCAAGTTCAAGATCGACGGCAAGGAGCAGGTTATGACCATCAAGTCCAAGGAAGAATTCCCTCTCCCTTGGGGCGGCAAGTGGGAGTTCTACAACTGCGTTGTCGGTGGTGCAATCGACGCTTCGTTCATGCCTGCAATCAAGAAGGGTCTCGTCCAGAAGATGGAGGAGGGTCCTCTCACAGGTTCATACGCACGTGACATCCGCGTATTCGTATACGACGGTAAGATGCACCCGGTTGATTCAAAGGAAATCGCCTTCATCATCGCCGGCCGCAACGCATTCAAGGAGGCATTCAAGAATGCAGGTCCGAAGATCATGGAGCCTATCTACATGGTCGAGATCATGGTTCCTGGCGACTGCGTGGGTGATGTGATGAGCGACCTCCAGAACCGTCGCGGCATTATGGAAGGAATGAGCACCGAGAAGGGCTTCCAGGTCCTCAAGGCACGCGTTCCGCTCGCAGAACTCTGCCGCTATTCAACAACATTGAGTTCCCTCACTTCAGGCCGTGCAACCTTCACACAGGAGTTCCTCGAGTACCAGCAGGTTCCTGCTGACGTTCAGGACAAACTCCTCAAGGCTTACGCAGAGGCAGCAGAAGAGGAAGAATAGTGATATCCGCTCAGCATATAGACAAATCCTTCGGGACCCTCAAGGTCCTGAAGGATATTTGTTTTGAGGCGGCTGATGCCGAGGTGGTCAGCATTGTCGGAGCCAGCGGCGCCGGCAAGTCCACGCTGCTCCAGATCATCGGTTCCCTCTCCGCCCCGGACAAAGGCTCCGTCCTGATAGACGGCGTCGATATCTATTCCCTTTCCGACAGGGAATTGTCGGAATTCCGCAACAGGAAGATCGGATTCGTTTTCCAGTCCCACAATCTTCTTCCGGAATTCACCGCCCTCGAAAATGTAATGATCCCTGCGCTCATCGCACATCGCAGCCGCAGGGAGGCCGCCGAACGCGCCGAGGAACTGCTCAAGGAACTCGGGCTCGGCGAACGCCTCACACATAAGCCGTCGCAACTCAGCGGCGGCGAGCAGCAGCGAGTGGCCGTTGCAAGGGCCCTGATCAACAATCCGGTTGTCCTCTTCGCTGACGAACCGTCCGGAAATCTCGACAGCAGGACCAAGACGGAACTGCACAACCTTTTCTTCGACCTCCGAGACAGGCACGGCATCACAATAGTCATCGTCACCCATGACCATGACCTCGCCAGCCTCTCCGACAGGGCTCTTGAAATGAAGGATGGCCGGTTCATTTAGATTCAAGCAGTTCACAGTATCCAACGAACGTTCCGCCATGAAGGTGGGGACTGACGGAGTGCTGCTTGGCGCCTGGGTCTCTCAGGACAGCGTCCCGCAGCGCATTCTGGATGCCGGCACGGGGACGGGTGTGATAGCCCTGATGATGGCACAGCGCTTTCCGCAGGCCCTGATCAGCGGCATTGACATAGATGAGGATTCGGTGGAGGAGGCGGCCTCCAATTTCACAGCATCCCCGTGGAGCGGGCGCCTTTCCGCTTGCAGGCTTCCTCTTCAGGAATGGTCCGATGAGGTCGACCTGATGGTTTCGAACCCTCCTTTTTTCATAAACTCCCTGAAGGCGCCTGACGACCGACGCTCCGCAGCCCGCCATACCGATACCCTGACGCACCGGGACATCATCGATGCGGCCTGCAGATGTCTTTCTCAAGAAGGGAGGCTGGCAGTCGTATATCCGGCTGATGAAGCGGAATATTTCGCCGGGGAAGCGCTTTCAGCCGGGCTTTTTCCGAACCGTATCTGCCATGTCCGCACCAAGGCTTCCGCAGCGCCGAAACGTTTTCTTATGGAACTCTCGCGGATAAAAAAAGAGCCCCTGATCGAGGAGCTCATCATTATGCGGGACGGGGATTATACTTCGGAGTACAAGGCCCTTACCGGGGATTTCTATATCAAATTCTAGTCTTCGCGTGACGGAGCCGGCTTCGCGCCGCCTGTCATCTTGTCCATGATCTGCTTGCTGCGCTTGTCGGCCTTCTTCTCGACGAGTTTGTCGACCATATTGCGGTTGAACTGCTCCTCGGCGAGGTAGAGTTTTCCGACTTTGTCGGCAGGGAGCACCTTCAGGAATTCCTTGCAGTATCTGGCAAATACTTCATCGGCGGCAATCCTGGACTGCACATAATCGTTGATCCTGTCGTTCATCTCCTTGTCGGAGATGGTCTCGTCCTTCTTCGCCTTCAATGCCCAGAGGTTGTGCCTTACCTTCCTCTCCGCTCCGGACAGTCCATTCATATAGGGGTTGTAAACGGGCCAGAGGATCGGGGCTTCCTCCACGGAAAGGTCCAGTTTGTCCGTGATAAAGCCGATCTTTTCGGCCTTGATCGCCTCCCAGCCGCTGTGGCGCTTCTCACTGGAGGCCTTTTTTTCCTGTGCTGAGCATACCGCCCCCATCATCAGGATGGCGGCTGCCATTGCAAAAAATCTTTTCATCTCAATTGTTGGAGTTTGCAGACTCTTCGGATGCATAGGTGCTGATGTCTTCGAGAGTCAGGGTCTGTGCAAGATATTCGATGATCTCATCCTCATCGAAGGAATCGCCGCCCGCATCAGTGTTCTCTTCCGCGAGTGCCGGTCCGTCCGGCTTGAGCGTGTCTGTCAGGGACAGGGTGGCGTAACCTATACCGAAAATAAGCACGAACATGCAAGCGAGCAGTGCAGCGGGTTTGAACACTGTCCAGAACCTGCTGCCTGCCGCTTGTGCACCAATTTCTTCTGACACACGGCACTCAAGGCTTTCAAAGTATCCTTCCGGAACATTGAATGCCCTCTCCTTGAGATGCGCGTCAGTCAAAATATCACCTACTTTTTTCATTACAATCGTTAGACTCCGTCAAATAAAAAAAGTTAAATCAAATATCGGAATTTTTATCAATTTCATTCATAACC
>JAKSKA010000126.1 GCA_024401915.1 Bacteroidales bacterium | reverse complement strand
TCATTCTTGGCAGCGGGTCCCCGCGGCGGCGCGAACTTCTTTCGGGCCTGGACATTCCGTTCGAGGTTGACACCCGCAATTCCTTCGAGGAATCAGCCGATCCCTCGATGAAGCCGTCGGACGTCCCTCTGGCAATGTCTGTAGGCAAATCACACGGTTTCCACAGGCATCTGGCAGAGGATGAACTGCTGATCACCTCCGAACCGGTCGGAGTCGGGGACGGCAAGGGGCTCGGGAAGCCGCAGTCGCGCGAAAATGCGCTTGAGATGTTGCAGAGGCTGTCCGGACGCACCCACGAAGTCATCACCGCCGTCACTTTCCGCACGGCCACATCGGAGGAAAGCGTGACGGATTCCACTCTCGTGACCTTCCTGCCCCTGAGCGAAGGCGATATCGATTATTATGTCGACACATACCGCCCCTACGACAAGGCGGGAGCCTATGGCATTCAGGAATGGATAGGCTATGCCGCCATATCTAAAATCGAGGGCTCCTTCTACAACGTGATGGGCTTTCCCGTCCACCGCGTCCATCAAATGCTGAAGAAGTACCTTTGATCATCGTGCTTCCGGAACGGTTCACATATCCCTTCTGTTATGTGCCGCACCCTTTGGTAAGGGAGGCGGCGCAGTCTTTGATTGACCGTCTTGACAGGGGAGAATCGCTTGACGGTGAAGCTCTTGAGAGTCTTTCCGCGGGCAAGATGCTTGGTGCCCTGATCGCTTTGGACGAGGCGGGCAACACCGTCACGCTCTACGCCTTCTCCGGCCTTGTCGGGGGGCGATCCGTGCTCCCGGGCTTCGTGGAGCCCATATTCGACTGGGCGGCACCGGGCGGCTTTTTCCGCGTACGCGAGGCTGAAATATCGGCAATGGAAGACGGCGTCTTGAAGTCCAGGGCGTCCGCAGAGCTGCAGGACTGGCTTTTCGAGCAATACAAGGTGTTGAATGCCAGGGGAGAAGAGTTCACTATCAAGGAAGTGTTTGCACGCGCCGGACTCGTCCCGCCGGGAGGTACCGGTGAATGTGCGGCCCTCAATCTGCTTCAAGGCGCAGACCGCGCCGGTTTGAAACCTCTGGCGATGGGGGAATTCTGGTATGGCGCCGCATCATCGTCCGAGGTGAGGCAGAAAGGGCGCTTCTATCCGTCCTGCACAGGCAAATGCGGGCCGCTGCTCAGTTTTATGATGGAGGGGCTTGACGTGGACGCAAATCCACTCGACCGCGACTACTTTCCCGAACCGGCCGTGCTATACAGCGATGAGAGCATCATCGTCGTGAACAAGCCAGCAGGTGCTCTGTCCGTCCCCGGGCGCGTCGCGTCGCCGTCGATGATCGACTGGTTGTCAGCGCGTTACGGCAACGTGTTCTCGTGTCACCGGCTTGATATGGACACTTCGGGCGTTATGGTCTATGCGCGCACTGCAGAGGCAAAATCCTGCCTCGAAGCGCAATTCGCGGCGGGGACGGTGGAGAAATGCTACCGTGCACGCCTGGTAGCCGGCGCTTTCAGGCACGCCAGGAAAGGAACGATTGCGCTGCCGCTGATGCTCGACTACTATGACAGGCCACGCCAGATAGTGGATTTCGAACACGGGAAAAAATCCGTTACCGACTATGAGGTCCTGGAAGTCCTGCCGTCAGGGGAGAGGGAAGTGAGGTTCATTCCTCATACCGGACGCTCCCACCAGATTCGCGTCCACTCTGCCCATTCGCTCGGGCTCGGCCTGCCTATACGCGGAGACCGCCTGTACGGCGACCCGAGGGAAGGTGGGGAGGCGGACGGCTTCGAGAAGCTTTACCTCAGGGCGGAATCAATCAGTTTCGACCACCCGGCAAGCGGGGAGAGGATGAACTTCAGAATCTAGCCTTTCTTTACGTAATACTTTGGCCAGCAGGCTTGTAGATAAGCCTTGAGTTTGTCTTCGGAAGGGTTCGGCTGGGGCTCATAGAACACTTTACCCTCCATTCCTTCCGGCAGGAACTCCTGATTGACGAAATGGCCGGGGAAATCGTGGGCATACTTATATCCGTCCGAATATCCGAGGTCTTCCATCAGTTTGGTGGGCGCATTTCTGAGATAGAGCGGAACGGGTGCGACCTTGTTGTAAGATGCAGCCTGAAGTGCACTGTCTATGGCCAGGTAAGCCGCATTGCTCTTCGGGGAAGATGCCAGATAGATGGCGCATTCCGACAGCGGGATGCGCGCCTCGGGCATACCTATCGAATGGACTGTCTGGAAAGTAGCATTTGCGAGAAGCAGGGCGTTGGGATTCGCAAGTCCTATGTCCTCTGCAGCGAGGATACATAGACGCCGGGCTATGAAAAGCGGGTCCTCGCCACCTTCGAGCATCCTGGCCATCCAGTAAACTGCGGCGTTTGGATCGGAACCGCGGACACTCTTGATAAATGCGGAGATGATATCGTAATGCATCTCTCCGCTCTTGTCGTAAACGGCAACGTTTTCCTGAAGACATTCATTGACTGATTTATTATCAATCAATATGATATCCTTTTCGTTCTGCAGCTTTGCTTCAAGAGACGAAACAACGATTTCGAGTATATTGAGGAGCTTGCGGCCGTCTCCGCCGCTCTGGCGCAGCAACGCTTCATCCTCCTTTATTTCAATCCTGCGCGTTTTCAGAACCTCATCCTCTTCCAGGGCCTTGCGCAGCAGTTTTCGCAGATCATCGGCCTCGAGGGACTTCAGTACAAAGACCTGGCAGCGCGACAGAAGGGGAGTGATCACCTCGAATGAAGGATTCTCTGTCGTGGCGCCGACAAGGATGACCACACCGGCTTCAACCGCTCCGAGGAGGGCGTCCTGCTGGGCTTTGTTGAAACGATGTATTTCATCTATGAAGAGTATGGGAGCCTTTGACTTCGAGAAGAGCGAACGGGACTTTGCGGTATCGATCACCTCGCGGACATCCTTGACTCCGGCGCTTACGGCGGAAATGGTGAAGAAGTCGCGGTCCAGACTGCCAGCAATGATACGGGCAAGGGTAGTCTTCCCGCCACCTGGAGGCCCCCACAGGGTGAAAGAGCTCAGATTGCCGGAATCGATCATGTTCCGGAGTATGCAACCCGGCCCGACAAGGTGGGCCTGACCTACGTATCCGTCCAGATTCCGGGGTCTCATACGCTCCGGAAGGGGAGGAAGAAGCGATGTCTGGTCAAAATTCGACATATTATAGCAATATCTTAACAATCAACTGATATAACAAAGATGTTTATAATGCTAACATTTTTGTTAACCATCTTTTTTCGCCAAAACAGCTCAAAATCGAAGGCGGAAAAGCATTTGCGAAGGTACAATTTTCATTGCATATAACCAATTAAATTCCTACCTTCGTAAAACGTGTACAGGGCCTTTTTCGTGAAAGCTTTCCTTAAATATCTGCTGTTTGTTTCCGTCCTGCTGTTCCTGTGCGGGGAACGGATTGTCTCCGCACGCTCGATAGGTCTGATCAGTTCGACGAAAGGATTCGGACTGAACGTCAACACCGTATCAGCCGACGGAAATGCATACAACAGCTATTCCCTCTATGCCGATTTCTACGGTCTGATGAACAGGAGGACAGATGAGCCGGGAATACTCTTCCACTATTCCAGAAACCGCATACTCTACTCGAAAGACCTTGACGAAGCCGGACTGCTTTTCTATGTAGGCCCGGGAGTGTCATTCGGCTACACGCACGATTACGAACGCGGCATGGACCAGCCCCTCAATCATAATGGCGGGGTGACCCTGGCCCTCTGCGGATCCGCGGGATTCCGCTTTCATTTCACCAGGGGCGTATGCTTCGACCTCGGATGGACTGTCCAGGCCGGAGTGCATATAAGGAATGACGAGGTCCTTGAAAGCCTCGATCTGTCCTGGTACCAGAACGGCATCCTTCAAGCCTGGACGCCCAGCCTGACCATAATGTATTCATTCTGATGAAAAGGCCGGCCGTCATAGTTCTGCTTCTTATCCTGAGTCTTCCTCTCAAGGGCGAAGGTATCTGGAGGGTGTCCTACAGCCTGGAATGGGGATTTTCTCCAGCCCTGTACAGTTCCGTGCACGCCAATTACATCTGCTCGCTCGGCTACAGGGTAAATGAATCGGAAAAGGGATTCGCCTTCTCGCCAAACGCTTTCTGCCTCGCTGGAATCGGATTCAATCCCGGCGAGAAGCTCAATATCTCCATCTATTCCGGAGGAAGGGGAGTAAAGGAAGAAAGGGTGTTCCCCATCATCCTGGGCGTTTCCTATTTCGCCGGGGGGATGAACGATGACGGGATAGTTCTCCGATTAT
>JAKSKA010000125.1 GCA_024401915.1 Bacteroidales bacterium | reverse complement strand
CAGGTTTGATGGAAACTATCTTGATGTCCTGGACCGGACGGTCACGGTAATCCGTCTCGACGGATGCGATCTTGTCGATCACGTCAAGGCCGGACACGGTCTCGCCGAAAACGGTGTATTCCCCGTCCAGCTGGGCGCAGGTCCTTTCATCCTGGACGATATAGAACTGGGAACCGCTCGATTCCTTGTAGGGATTGGCGATATCGCCCTTGCGGGCAGCTGCGAGAGCACCTTTCTGATGGTTGTATTCGGCCACGAACTCCGCGGGAATCTGGTATCCGGGGCCGCCGGTACCGAATTTTGCAGCATTGGCCTCATCCTTGGTAAGAGGGTCGCCGGTCTGGATCATAAAGCCGTTTATGACACGATGGAAAAGGATTCCGTTATAGAATCCCTCCTTGACGAGCTTGATGAAGTTCTCGCGGTGTTTCGGCGTCCCGGCATAAAGTTTCACCTTGATGACGCCGTAAGTGGTGACGATGTCGAATACCGGTTCTTCCGGCAGATTTGCAAACTTATCCATATCATTTTCCGTTGTTGTCGTATCCGTAACGGCCGAAAGCGTATCGGCTGCCGCCTCCCCTTCCGTAATTGTTTCACCTCCGTTCCTTCTGTTTCCGCAGGCGAACACCGTTGCCATTGCCGCGACGAGAGCGGCGATCTTCAATAATCTTTTCATATCAGTTTTTCTTGAATTCCGTTCTGAGATTCTTCCATACCACCATACCGTAGATCGCGAGAAGCACCGTCCCGACCGCCATACAGACCACATTCCCGGCTCCGAGCCTTGAGGGCACGAGCGAGATGCCGAACAGCAGCGCCGCCAGGGCGACATAAGCGCCTATGGACCTGAGGTCATAGTGCACCGGATACTTGCGGCCGCCTATGAACCAGCTCATCAGCATTGCGGTGGCATAGCCGGCGAAACCGCCCCAGGCGCAGGCCCTGCATCCTATTCTCGGCACGCCCCATACGTTCACGGCTATCATCACCAGCGCCCCTGTGGCACTCATTATCGCGCCCCACCAGGTCTTGTCGCTGAGCTTGTACCAGAACGAGAGGTTGAAGTAAACGCCCATAAATATCTCCGCCAGCATCACGATGGGGACACAGTCCAGGGCGTCCCAGTAGCCTGGCTGGACGAAATGCCTGATCAGCGGCATATAGAACATTACGGCGAGGAATGCCGCGGCAGTGAAGATGATGAACCATTTCATTCCGTCCGCAAGCGTCTCGGGGCTGTTCTTGTCACGGCTGCCGCCGAAGACAATCGGCTCATAAGCATAGCGGAACGCCTGTGTGAGCAGGGACATTATCATCGCTATCTTGACGCAGGCGCCGTAGATACCGAGTTCGACGTGACCTTCAGGTCCCGGCATCAGGAAGGGGAAGAGTATCTTGTCCGCCACCTGGTTGAGTATTCCCACGAGGCTGAGCAGCAGGAGTGGCCAGGAATAGCCGAGCATACGTTTTGCCAGCCGCCCGTCGAAGCGGAAACGCAGACCGCGCAGTTCTTTCCAGAAGAGCAGCGTCACCAAAGCGGTGCACAGCAGGTTGGCGAAGAAAATCAGGCCCACGCCGCCGTTGAAATACGCATACATCTCGCCGAGGGCCGGGAATCTCGTTGAAAGGGCCGGAATGCCGAGGAAGATCAGGAGGTTCAGGAGCACGTTGGGGATTATGAACGCGAATTTCAGCGCCATAAACTTCATCGGCTTGCGGTCAAGCCTCAACTTGCTGAACATTATGGCCTGGAAGGCATCCAGCGCCACGATTATCGCCATACAGGCTATGTATTCCGGATGGGAGCCGTAGCCCATCGCACCGGAAATGGGGCCGAGCAGCAGAAGGATGGCGGCAACGAAGAACAGACCCACGCCGCCGACCATTTTCAATGCCGTCCCGTAAACGCGGTCGGCGTCCTCCCCCTCCTTGGTCGAGAAACGGAAAAAGGTGGTCTCCATCCCGAAGGTGAGCAGCGCGAACACAAGTGCCGTATAGGCATAGAGATTGGTCACGATGCCATATCCGCCTGATTCCGCCGCTATCCTGTAGGTATGGAGCGGGACCAGGAGATAGTTCAGGAATCGCCCGACTATACTGCTCAGACCGTAGATGGCCGTATCTTTCAACAAAGATTTCAAATTCATATTCGCAAATATAATTATTAATTTTGCACGTTATGCAGTCGGAGTGCGATATAATTCTCATAAATCCCTGCGGGGCGACCGGGGAAAGCGTCAGGCGGAGCCTTGAGGCCGGGGGTGTCAGAGTCAAGGTCATCGAAGGTCCCAATCCGCGCAAGTTCGAGGATTATTATATCAAGGTATTGAAAAAGGCCGTGGAGAAGACCGGGGCGCGCAGCATCTGGCCCATATTCTTTCCCGAGCACCTCGCAGCCCGGCGCGACGAGTTCCCCGGAGTCTGCATTCCCTTGTCGGATGCGGGCACTATAAAACTGCTGGACAACAAGATAAGCTCCTGTGCCCTCGCTTCGAAGCTCGGGATACTCCAGCCGCGGATCTACGCAGGCCCGGACGAAGTGGACCGCTATCCAATGGTCTTCAAGAGGCCTGACGGCCAGGGCGGCGACAGCGTCTATTTCCCCGGCAGCCGCAAGGCGCTCGACAACCTGATGAAGACAGCATCCGAAGTCCTTCTCACGGAATTCATAGATGGCACCAACGTCTGCGTGGACGTTCTCCGCTGGGACGGATTCTTCTATGGAGCCGCCTACAAGGTCCTCTGGCCGTTGAGGAAAGGCGTTTCCAGGCTGAGGGAGAGCATCGAAGCCCCGGAACTGGTGGAAACGGCGAGGCGGATTCTCGAGCACGTTGATTACAAGGGCGTGTGCGGCGTGGACTTCCGCGTCGATCCGCAAGGCCGGGCCTATTGCCTCGAATGCAACCCCCGTTTCTCGGGAGGGATAGAATCAGCAATCGCATCCGGCTTCGACATTCCCCTGCTCTATTACAAGCTGGCCGCCGGAGAAAAGCCCGACCCCTCCGGAATCATCTTCCGCCCCGGCACGGTCACCGGGGAGAAATAAGGGAATTCCCTGCGGAGCAGCCTTCCTATCCGTGGAACGTCACCAGCTCGTATTGGCGCGTACCAATGCCTATCTTTTCGGCGTGCTCCAGACAAGCCCTCCACTCGATGTTGGGATTGGAGTTCTTGAAGTGGTCGTGGTGATCGACAAATCCGGCTGAATGGATGTTTCGGTAGAGCTGTCCCCCGGGCAGCGGTTCTGCCGCGAGGCAGGCATCGGCGCACGCCTGGTCCAGAGCCACGGGATCGGAAGAAACGAACATCCCGAGGTCCGGGAGGATAGGCACGTCGTTCTCGCCGTGGCAGTCGCAATTCGGAGACACATCGACCACAAGTGAGATATGGTATGACGGCCGCCCGTCCAGGACGGCTTTGGAATATTCGGCAATCTTGCGGCAGAGCAGGGAATTGGCGTTCTGGTCCATAAAATAGATTGCATCGGTATTGCAGGCGCCCAGGCATCTTCCGCAGCCGACGCATTTGTTGTGATCAACCGTCATTTTCTTTCTCTCCGCATCGAAAACGAGGCCTCCGTTGGCACATTCTTTCCGGCACCTGCCACATCCGACACAGAGTTTCTCGTTTATCAGGGCCTTTCCGCTGCTGTGCTGGTCTTTCTTGCCCGCCCTTGAGCCGCAGCCCATCCCGATATTCTTCAGGGCTCCCCCGAATCCTGTCTCCTCGTGGCCCTTGAAGTGCGTCAGGCTTATGATGATGTCCGCATCCATCACTGCGTGACCGATGTAGGCTTCCTTCACGTACTCCCCGCCCTCGACAGGGACAGCGACGTCATCAGTCCCCTTCAGGCCGTCGCCGATGATGATGGGGCACCCCACCGTAAGAGGCGTAAATCCGTTTTCCCACGCACAGTAGAGATGCTCCAGGGCATTTTTCCTATATCCCGGATACATAGTATTGCAGTCGGTGAGGAACGGCTTCCCGCCACGTTCCGCCACCATATCGGCAACGACTCTGGCGTAATTGGGACGGAGGAAACTCAGATTGCCCTTTTCCCCGAAATGAATCTTGATGGCAACGAACTTGTCCTTGAAATCGATGTCGTTGAAATCAGAAGACTCAAGCAGTTTGCGGAGCTTGGTCGGGATACCGTCACCATACGCCTTGGTATGGAAGTCGGTGAAGAATACCTTGGGAACTGTCATAATTGTGTGATTCGTTTCCGAAAGGTACTATAAAAAAATCAAATTATTCATATCTTTGACGGACTTTAGGAATGGTAAAAAAATAAGTTGGTAAAGATTTGTGCAAGATTGTTCTAGGA
>JAKSKA010000124.1 GCA_024401915.1 Bacteroidales bacterium | reverse complement strand
GCGCCGTTGTTGATTGTCTCTTCTGCCATTTGCTCACTTCGTTTTGTTGCGTACGTTGCCTTTGATATGCAGGACTATGGGCTTTCCGTACCCTTTGATATAGGCCGCGACGGTCTTGTCGAAGGGGTAGGGGCCCTCGTCGTTGGTAAATGTCACTTTGATGGTTCCGCTTTCTCCCGGCTTGATCACGGGCTTCGTCCACTCCGTCTTCGTGCATCCGCAGGTGGTGGTCACCGTATATATGGCCGTGTCCTCATCACCGATGTTGGTGAGGGTGAAGGTGCAGCTGCAGGGACCGTCCTTGATGGAGATCGTGCCGAAGTCGTGGAGTGTCTTGTCGAATCTGGCGATGCCTCCGAAATCCTTTGCGGAAAGCTGGAGACACAGCAGCGACAGGATGAATGCTAGTATTGCGGACTTCTTTGACATATCGCACAAAGATACTATAAATTTCTTTCTGCCGGAATATTTGATTATTCGAAATATGGCCTTAAATTTGTATTTGCATTGAAAACTTTAATTTTCTAAAGATATGGCTTACAAAATTTCTGCCGACGTTTGTGTCGCATGTGGTACCTGCCAGGGCGAATGTCCTGCTGGCGCAATCAAGGAAGGAGACGTTTATACTATCGATCCCGAGCTCTGCCTCAGCTGCGGAACCTGCGCGGACGCTTGCCCTATGGGCGCCATCACCGAGGAGTAATATGCGTTCAATCATCGGAATTGCAGCAGCCGCTTCAAGCGTCCTGCTGCTTTGTTGTTGTTTCACGGCTCCGCTCGGCGCCCGTGAATACAAGTGTGTGGAACCTACGCTGTCGCTGCGCCTTTACCCTGAAGGACAGGACGTTGACAAGGGAATAGTGGAGAACGGGACCCCCGTGACGCTCGGCCCCGGCGTGAGCAACGGCCTCACCGGCGAGCCGGAGGTCAAGGAGAACGGCAATACCTCCAACGTCGGGAACGATGCGCGCATCGACGTGTACGTCCCCCGCAAGTGCAACGGCCAGATGATAGTCGTCTGCCCCGGCGGCGGCTACAGGCTGCTTTCTATGTATAACGAGGGCTCGCGTGTCGCGGACTGGTGCGTGAAGCACGGAATCGCCTGCTGCGTGGTGATGTACCGTCTCCCCAATTCCCACGATACGGTGCCCCTGCGTGACGTCCAGAATGCTTTCCGCTATTGCCGCGCCCACTGTCAGGAGTGGGGCGTGAAGCAGATCGGCGTGATGGGCTTCTCTGCCGGCGGCCACCTTGCCGCTACGGCTTCCAACCTCTGGACGGATGAGGTCACGCGCCCTGATTTCTCGGTGCTCGTCTATCCCGTGATCAGTTTCAGGCTCCCGACCCACGACGGCACGCGCAAGCACCTGACGGGCGGAAAGGAGCGCTACTGGGACTACTATTCGATGGAGAAGCAGGTGAGCACGCATACGCCCAAGACGCTCCTCTGCGTCAGCGCCGACGACAAGACGGTGCCCGTGATCAACAGCGTCGCCTATTATCAGAGGCTCCTGGAGTGCCGTGTACCTTCCGAACTCCACGTCTATACGGATGGCGGCCACGGCTGGGGTTTCACGACCGTCGAGAATACCGGGAGCGACCGCCTCGGGGAGAGACAGCGCGGCGAGTTCTTCGCGACACTGGAGCGCTGGCTTGAAGATAGAAGAAACGAAATCAACTGAATATGAAGAAGATGCTTTCTCTGGCAGCGGCTCTTTTGTGCTTTGCCGCCGCTTTCGCGCAGGGACTCCAGCCCCTGCCCAACGATCCCGAAGTGAAGACCGGGAAACTTGATAACGGGATGACGTATTACATACGCCACAATCCTCTTCCCGCCGGCCGTGCCGAGTTCTATCTCGCCACGCACGTCGGCGCGATACAGGAGACGCCCGACCAGGACGGGCTGGCCCATTTCCTGGAGCATATGTGCTTCAACGGCCTCAAGAACCTGCCAGGGAAGCAGATGCTCGAGTATCTCCAGCATATCGGAGCCGAGTTCGGGCGCAATATCAACGCGTCCACCGGAGCCGAGCGTACCCAGTATATGCTCAACAACATCCCCTTGCACAGAGAGGGCGTGCTCGACACCTGCCTGCTCGTGATGCACGATTATTCCCATTTCGTCGTCAACGACCCTGCCGAGATAGATGCGGAGCGCGGCGTCATCCTCGAGGAGAAGCGCACGCGCAACAATGCCGGCTGGCGTATGAACGAGAAGAGCAAGCCCTATCTCTATGGGGACAGCAAGTATGCGGGATGCACCATCATCGGCAGCGAGGAGAACCTGAAGACCTTCAGGCCCGAAAGCCTCAAGAGCTTCTATGAGACCTGGTACCGTCCTGATATGCAGGCCCTTATCATCGTTGGCGATATCGATGTCGATCAGGTTTACAACAAGGTGGTCAAGCTTTTCTCCGACATCCCCGCTCCCGTGAACCCGAAGGAGAAGGTGATGCCGAAGGTGGAGGTGAACAAGGAGCCTCTCGTCGGTATACTTGCCGATCCGGAGAACACCTCGACCGAAGTCGAGTTCATCTGGAAGATGGGCGAGCCCACTCCCAACGAGGTCAACGGCACGATCGCCGGTTATGTGGAGCGCCTCGTGAAGCGTATCGTGCGCGGTGTGATGTACGAGCGTTTCAATGACATATCGTCCAAGGCTGATGCTCCGTTCCTCGGGGCGTCCTTCGGCATCTTCAATCTTTGCGAGACTATGGAGGCCTGCTATGGCAGCGTGTCCTGTGAGAATGCGAAAGTGCTCCCTGCAGTCAGGGCTTTCTGTACCGAAATCGAGAAGATGAAGCGCTTCGGCTTCTCCGACAGCGAGATAGCCCGTGTCAAGGAGGATATTATCAAGTCTCTCAAGGATGCCGTTTCCGCTGCGCCTACGCGCAAGAACCCTTCTTTCATCAGGCCTCTCATCAACCATTTCTGCAGCGGCGTCTCCTATCTCGCGCCTGAGACGGAACTCAAGATCGCCGAGCAGCTTTGCGGACGTCTCGATGCGAAGGCGGTGAACGCTATGCTTCCCCAGCTCTTCTCGGACGAGTCGCTCACCATAATCTATAGCGGCATCGACAAGCCCGACCAGGTCCATCCCACAGAGGCGCAGCTGCTGTCCATCGTCGGTGAGGTCAAGGCCTCCACGGACATCAAGGCGAATGCCGTCGAGAATATCTCCAGTGACTTTATGGCCGGCCGCAAGATCAAATCCGGCAAGGTCAGGAAGACCTCCACGGGCCTTTACGGCTCTACCCGCTGGACTCTTTCCAACGGGCTGGAAGTCGTCGTGCTCCATACCGAATATAAGAAGGACCAGGTTATCTTCGACCTCGTGAAGAAGGGCGGCACAAGCCTCGTCGCGGTTGAGGATTTCGACTCCTTCAATGCTTCTGTCCTGGGCCAGTTCTTTGCCAACAGCGGTGTCGGGGAGTTCTCCAGCTCCACCGTCTCCAAGATGCTCAGCGGCAAGAATGTCGGCATCGAGCCTTATGTCAGCGAGGCCCGCAACGGCGTTGCCGGAAGCTGCTCGCCGGAGGATTTCGAGACCGCTATGCAGATGCTCAACCTCGTGTTCACGTCTCCCCGTTTCGACCCGGAGGAGTGGAACGTCGGCATCAACCAGCTCAAGGCCGTCATCCCCAACGCTATGACCACTCCCTCGTATGCTTTCTCGAAGCAGATCAACAATACGGTGTATGCCGATAATGGGAGAAAGCACCTCATCGATATGGATGTGATTGGAAATGCAAATCTGGAGACCGTCAGAAAGTACTATGGCCGGCTTTTCGGCGATGTGACCGGAGCAACCCTCTACGTCGTCGGCAAAATCAGCCCTGAAACGGTGAAGCCACTGGTCGAGAAGTATTGTGGCAGTATCTCAAAGGCCCGCAAGGCTTCCGACTGGGACAGGAACGGCCTCAGCGTGTATGCTCCCGGTAATGTCGAGAACGTGTTCACTGCGAAGATGAAGACTCCGAAGGTCTCCGTGCGTATGTTTGCGTCCGCTGATACGGGCTGCAGCGTGGAGAGATCCGTGCGCCTCGATGCGGCCAAGTTCATCCTCAGGATGGTCTATACGACTACCCTGCGTGAGGAAGAGGGTGGCACTTATGGCGCCAGCGTCGCCGCTTCCGCAATTGACGAGCCCGTAGGAAAGTCCGTTCTTCAGGTTGGATTCGACACCAACGTCGAGAAGCAGGAGGCTCTCCGCGCGCTTGCGCTCAAGGGCCTGCGCGACCTTGCCGCCAACGGTCCCACGGAAGAGCAGATGACCCGTGCACGTGAGAATGCGAAGAAGAACATCCCCGCGAAACGTATCACGAATACAAACAGGAAAAATGCTTTGGTCTATGGCGACAGACACGCTGTCGACTATGATGCCGAGT
>JAKSKA010000123.1 GCA_024401915.1 Bacteroidales bacterium | reverse complement strand
GCCGGCATTGATGCCCATAGCTATCGCCTCCTTGCGGTCGGCGGCCACGTGGTCCCTCTGGTAGAGATTGTCTATGTCGGCCCAGTCCGTTACAGTCATCCCGTCCCGATCCAGCGCCTCCTTGGCCCACCCGGTCAGCAGCTTGCGGTTTACGTGGGTGGGAATACCGTTTATGGAGGCCGAATTGACCATCAGAGAGAGAGCACCCGCCTTGATGCAGGCCTCGAACGGACGGAAATACCTTTCCCTTAGCTCGTAATCCGGGATTATCGCTGGCGGGCGGTCTTTTCCCGACACGGGTACTCCGTATCCGAGGTAATGCTTGATACAGGCAGCGGCGTGGTTTTGTCCGACCTTGTTGAAATCCTCACCCTGGATCGCCCTCATCTCGGCCTCGGCCATCACGGACTGGAGACAGGGATCTTCGCCCCAACTTTCCCATTGTCTCGGCCACAAAGGGTTACGACCGAGGTCCATTACGGGTGAAAACACCCAGGGTACCTGCATCGAGCGGGTTTCGTAAGCAAGAACGCTTCCCAGATTCACGGCCTGTTCCGGATTGAACGTGGCGCCAAGGTTGATTTCCTGAGGAAAGAATGTTCCTTCCGCCAGATAACTGGCCCCGTGAATCATATCGAGTCCATAAATGCAGGGTATCCCGATTTCCTCTAGTGATTTCTGCTGTATCTTTCCGACAATGTCGTTCATCCACACCTGCGTAGGGCAGTTCTGCCCCATCGTATTAAGGATCGAACCGACTTTGTACTTTCCAAATACGGTATCCATCGACTCCGGAATCAGATCCAGGGTTTCCGGATTGCAGATAATGTCAATGTTTATCTGCACCATCTGGCCGGCTTTCTCTTCGAGGCTCATCGAAGAAATCCTTTCGGCTATTTCCGCTTCGTAAGGGGAATGCCCCTGGAAAGTCTGCGTGCAGGATGTCAAAATGGACAATGCTACCGGCACGGAGACAAAGAGTGATTTTTTAAAAACGTTCATAATATTTCCGAGGCCTATCTTCTCCAGCAGGCCCATCCGCCGAACCTTTCGTCATTGATGAATATACCGCGGTACCGGACTGAAGGCTCGCCCACCTGCGCCACGGCCTTGCAAAGCGATGTGAGGCCGAATGCTTTCTACGCGACATATAGGACATACGCAAAGTTACACTATAATTTTTGCTGCGCAAACAAAAGCCACTTCCAACATGGAATGACATCGATTGTTCCGTACTCATCCTCTATCGTCTGTGCTTCATCGTATGTGAGTATAAGCCTTCTCCTGCATGAAAGAACTTTAGGCAGTTTCTGGAGTGCGCCGATTTCTCTATCCCACGTGTCTTTGTCTTTTGTTATTGAGTACGATACCTGTATTGCCAATTCGTCATCAGGTATATAGAAGTCCACCTCTATGTTGTTATTATAGAAGAACACACGTTCGTTATCAGAGTCATGCCCGTAGATTCGGAACAATTGGAGAGCGACGAGATTTTCCAAAAGCGTGGTTTCAGAGTCAATAAGAAGGATCCTCAAAATACCATTATCCAGGAAATAATATTTGCAGTTTGTCTCTTTCTCGGAGAAGACTGAGGCAATATTATGCAGTCTAAGAATCAACCAGGCATCTTCGCTATACCTGATGTAGCTGCTGGTGGTGGGAACAGTAATTTTACCTCCCACGCTAGACAGCACCTGAGCGAGACGGGAGTAGGAAACAGGTTGCTTGACTCCTTCCGCTATCTTCTTGACCAAAAGGCGTAGAAGATTAGGATTGCTTATTTTATTTCTGGTGCAGATATCACCCAGATATATTTTCTGATATACAGAACCGATATAGTTTCTCTTAACCGGAAGGTTCAAACTCTCAGGGAGACCTCCCCATTTAAAATAGTCATCATAAGCCCGTTTCAGCTTGACACGATTTTCTGTGCTCAACAGGCTCTGCTCGTCAAATGAAATATCCGCCCAACGCAGGTATTCAGTAAAAGAGAAAGGATATACCTCGATTGGGATGTATCGGCCGCCAAGAGTCTTCATCATCTCTTTAGAGAGCATCTTGGCGTTTGAGCCGGTAATCCAGACCATATATTTGCTATCGGCCACTCTCCTGGCAAACTTCTCCCATCCGTCAATATTTTGTATTTCATCAAGGAATAGTGCAGGTTTTGCAACCCCACCCATCTCCATATGACATTCAAGAATGGTATCCAAGCCATTTATATCAAACCCGTCCAGACGATCATCCTCAAAATTCATATATAAGATTTCATTCCAGGAGTGACCTTCGCCTAGCATCTGCTGAATTTTCTCATAGAGAACAAACGATTTGCCGGCCCTTCTTACACCAACAAATATGCAACAATTAAAGTCGTCTGTCTGGACATCTCTGTGGACAATCTGAAACTGTTCAATTTCTTCCCGACTATTCTGGATGATTTGTTTGAGAACTAATTTGTCAACCATCTTTTAAAATTACATTTAAAATTTTATGCAAATATATAAAATATCGCTTTAAATTCCTAAAGCACGGGCAAAAAAAACGTCGGACTTTTTAAAGCCAGACGTTTTCGTACAGACGCGAGTCACTCGCGTCTGTACTAACCGTCCTTCTCGCGCTGGAAGTCGCCCATCTGGATGACGTCCACGAAGGCGGGTTCGGAACACGAATCGCTTCTCCAGCCGATTTCCACCGTCCTCTCCTCACCGGGCAGCAGCGAGATGTAGTTGTCGGAATAATCCACCGGAAGCAGTTCCTCTCCGCTTCGGTCCAGCAACACCAGACGCACCATCAGGGCCGGGACGCTGTCGTCGTTCCTCAGCGTGACCTTGATGTTGTTAGGGCCGTCGCGGCGCTCGGTCTTCTTCAATTCGGCGGCACGAAGTCCGCGCAGAGCGCGCAGGTTGCCCTCTTCCTTCCCCATCATATAGAAATTGTCGGAAAGAAGGGCGCCTTCCGCATCCTTGAGTTCAAGACGGAGCAGGTACACTTCCTCCCCTTCGGGGAACTCCAGAGTGTCGAATGCAGTGACACCCGAATCCTCAGGGCTGTCCAGAGTGACGGAACCGGACCACAGGGCATTGCCGCGGCAGCCATACAGCTTCGCTTCGGCCGTCAGGGCGACATAACCGCCGGCACCGGAATTCGCCACCTCGACACCGCCCGTTGCGGCATTATAGAATATGTGCAGCTTCTCGCAGCCCTTCTTCGAGCCGAAGAAGGCGCCGGTGGGCTGGAAATAATAATCATACGTGCACCACATCATCGACGGCCAGCAGGAATGCGACATCCACAGCAGGACACCCATCCTTCCGCCCGAAAGCGAGGACTCGAAGATGGCCCTGTACCCATCGTAGTTGATCCACTGCGCCAGGGCCGAGAACTCCCGGGCGGAACGGCATTCCCCGAAAGCCTCCGACATCATCTTCATATACGTCTCCCCTCTCTGGGGGCCGGATGTCGTGAAATCGTGCTTGCCCCACATATCCCCACGGGGCCACAAGTCCTCTTCAGGGAGGAAGCGGCGCATACTTTCGAGCGTGAGCACCGTCGGCATCCCGCGTTCCGTGTGGAGCTTGCCGCTCTGGTGGGTGAAATAGTACCGGGCGCTCTCGACGTTGTACGGGCCGTGACCGCTTACCAGGTCGTCGGCAGAGTTCGAGATATAGGGAATGTCGGGATGGAGTTTTCCGACCACGTCGTCCCTGAGGGCTCTGTCGAGCGTTGCCGGAGGGTTTCCCTCATTCCTGCCGCAATAGAGCACGATGCAGGGATGGCGGCGGATGCGCGAAGTGTTGTCGAGCGCATTGGCGACGAACATAGCCTCGTCGTCCGGATCCGGTCCGTCATCGGGATTCGCAAGCCAGAAGTCCTGCCAGACCATAATGCCATAGCGGTCGCAGGCGGCGAAGAACTCCTCGTCCTCAATCTGACCCACCCAGTTGCGTATCATATTGAAATTCATCTGGCGGTGGTAGGCCACGGAGATGTCGTAGTCACGCTCCGAGAACTGAAGGTTCTGCTGGCAGAAGCCCCAGTTGCCGCCGACCGGCGAGATTCTCCGTCCGTTGACGAAAAGCCTGAGGGTGCCGTCATCCGCCGTTGCCTTCACCTCCCTGATACCGGCCTTGTAATGGAGAGAATCCGACATCACGCCATCCACCCTGACCACGAATCCGGCGTCATAGAGAGCGGCCTCGCCATAACCGTTGGGCCACCACAGGCGCATCTCGCGGTCCCTGAGCTGGGAGAACGCCTCGGGCGGGAACGCGACCTGACCGCCTTCCGTCACCTTCCTGCTGAAACGTATGTCGCCTATCCAGCCTTCCACCTCGACATCGCCGCCGAGGTCTCCGTCGAGATTGACCGAAGGCGTCATAGAGGCCCTGCCGTCCGCATCGACAGCCGAGACGACAAGAGGATCGCTCAGCTTCGCGGGACCGGGCTCGGAAAGATAGACGTCATACCAGATTCCACAGTTGCGTC
>JAKSKA010000122.1 GCA_024401915.1 Bacteroidales bacterium | reverse complement strand
ACGATTGGAGAAGCTGCTTTATTAACGTTCTCAAGGATACCGAGAGCTCCGTTATCAAGCTTGTCCAGAAGGCTAATATGCTCAAGGAGGAATATCCTTCCTATCCGCTTCCCGCCTCGATCTGCGTCTTCCCTAATTTCGCATCGGTGGTAAGGGACTACAGGGTGTCCCCGGAACTCCACGTCACCACGGTGGCCGGCTGTTTCCCGACGTCCCAGAGCTGGCCTGAAGTGAAGTTGCTCGAATGCCGCAAGGCTGTCGAGTCCGGCGCCGACGAGATAGACATCGTCCTCGCCCTCAATGCCTTTATGGCCGGAGATTATGAAAGGACATACTCGGAGATAGCTGCAATACGTTCCGCCATTGACGAGGAGGCTGCACGCCAGAACAGGGAGGTCGTGCTGAAGGTGATACTCGAGACGGGCCTGCTCGTCACTCCGGAGGCCATCGCCCAGGCGTCGTTCCTTGCTATGGAGGCCGGTGCCGATTTCATCAAGACATCCACCGGCAAGGTCGAGGTCAATGCCACGCCTATGGCTGCGTGGGTGATGTGCGAGTGCATAAAGAAATTCTATGACTACACGGGCCGTAAGGTGGGCTTCAAGGCTGCGGGCGGAATATCGAACGCAAAGGACGCGATGTGCTATTATTATATAGTCTCATCGGTGCTCGGCAAGGCCTGGCTCGACAAGAAGTATTTCCGTTTTGGCGTGAGCAGGCTCGGGAACAGCCTGATGAGCGCAATCGAACAGAAGACCGTCAATTTCTTCTAGGCGTCAGGAGACGTTTGGAAAATCACCCCTTTTTTCTTCATTTTTCTATGGTTTGTGCATAAGGAAATGAAGAAAAATCGTTTTTGTGGTCCTGCGCAGGGGCCGTTTATGTGCTTAAACGTTTAAACGCTGTAAAAAACGGATAGCTGCACATACCTTTGCCCTTGACAAAAACGGGTGATTATGAGAAACTATTGTTTGACGCTCGCCGCTTCATTCCTGATGCTGGCGGCTTGTGAGAAGGAAGGTGTCGGGGTCTCGGGCGCAGGCAGCCCTGAGGATGATGGACACGGGTGCATAGTTCTGGGCGATAGGCTGGAGGACCCCTACACGGTTGAGAATATGACGAAGGCATTCGCATCTCTTTACGGCAGCAAGGGGGACAGGACGGAAGTGGAGATGACGGACCATTACGTGCGCTTCCTGCCCTCTTCGGAGGAGGATTGCAGGATGCTGGAGGATCTGGGGGTGGAGATGCTTGACCATCCGATGGATTACGAGATAATACGCGAGGGGGACTATTACCACGACCCTTCCATTCCGGATGAGGAAATCACCTGGCAGTACGCCGTGGTGCCGGCAGGGTTCAAGTTCCCGTCCTCGATCAGGTATGAACTGATAGACGAGTGCTGCATCCCGGAGAACATCGAGGGCACAAAGGCTTCCCTGTATGACTGGGAGGCCGTCGAAAGGGCGGCGTTCGAACTTACGGGCAATGGCGCTATGTTGAGAACATCGGCCAAGGGAGGCTCTGTCAAGCCTTCCGGGAAGATACAGATTGTGGATGACAAGAAGGGGAGTTCTCCCATTGGCGTAAGCGGTGTGAGGGTCTCCTGCAACGTTTTCGTGAAGTTCGCCAAGACATTTACCGATGCTTCCGGGGAATGGACGATGCCGAAAAGCTTCTCGTCGGATCCGCGTTATCGTCTGGTGTTCCGCAACCGCAAGGGCTTCGGGATAGGGTTCAACCTTGTGCTCGTGCCTGCTTCGACATCATCGCTCGGGAAACACGGTCCGGAAGGGGTCAGCATCGTTGTCGACAGGAATTCCGAACGCAAGCTGTTCTCGCGCTGTGTCGTGAACAATGCCGTAAGCGATTATTTCGAAGCGTGCGAAAACAATGGTATGAGGATGAAGACGCCGCCTTCAAATCTCAGGATATGGCTTTTCCAATGGATGGAGGCCAGCAGCGCGGTGATGATGCAGCAGGGCGCGTTCGTGGACAACACCCTGATAGGCTCCTTCCTCGGCTCGTATTCGATGCTGGTGAAAATCTTCCTTCCCGACATAACCCTCGGCCTGGACGGCAAGGACGATTACGATACGATATATACCACAGCACAGCACGAATGTGCCCACGCAAGCCATTTCGCTCAGGTGGGAACGGGTTTCTGGGACGAGTATATCAAATATGTCATCACCTCGTTCGTCACGTCCGGCTTCACCACCTATGGCGTAGGAACGGAAAAGAACCACGGTTATTGCGAGGTCGGGGAGACCTGGGCCTATTATCTCCAGACCAAGCTGTACAGGGACCGCTATCCGTCTTCGGCCGCTACATTCGGAACGGCGTTCTGGTTCTCGCCCCAGGTGCCCCTGAACCTTGATTCCCGCGGAATCACACGTTTCAAGTTGTTCCAGGCGCTTACTCCGGACGTTACGGACATAGAGAAATTCCAGGAAAAGCTGGTCAATCTCTACCCGGACCAGAAGGCCGTCATCAATCAGGCTTTCGGAAGATATAACTGAACCACCGGACTATGAAAAACTTCTTTTTATTTCTGCTCGTCTCAGCCCTTGTCCTTGTCCCCGACAAACTGGCGGCAGCAGATTATGCATTGTCCACGAATTTTGCCGACTATGCCAGGCTCGGTACGATGAATCTTGAACTCTCACGGTCCCTCTCGCGTCATTGGAGCGTAAATGCGGGGGTGAAATACAATCCGTTCACCTTCGGGGAAGGGGAGGACTCGCGTCAGAACCGTGAGCGTTCTATCATCGCCGGTACCAGGTTCTGGCCCTGGTATGTGTATTCTGGCTGGTGGCTTTCAGGGAAACTTCGTTATCAGGAATACAATGCCGGGGGCTTCGATTCGCCGCTCACGCAGGAAGGCGACAGGTTCGGAGGCGGTATGGCGTTGGGCTACAGCAAGATGCTGGGAACCCACTTCAACCTCGACCTCGGCTTCGGGATGTGGATGGGCTATGACAAGTACGTGGTCTATGCCTGTCCCCGCTGCGGGCGGGTGATGTCAACCGGTGGAAAGTACTTCCTGATGCCGAACGACGTCATCCTGTCGCTCTCGTACATCTTTTAAAGGAAGTTCATAAAGAGCGTGATGGCTGCGATGTTGATTATGTCAACTGTGGTTGCGCCTATGACGGGGACGATTATGAACGGCAGTGCGCTGTAGCCGTGCTTCTTGCATATCGCTGACATATTGGCCATCGCGTTCGGGGTGGTCCCGAGTCCGAACCCGCAAAGTCCGCCCACGAGCACTGCGGCGTTGTAGTCGCGGCCGAACAGCGGGAAGGCTATGAGGGTGCAGAAGATGAAGATCAGCAGCGCCTGCGAGAACATCATCGTGCATAGCGGCATCGCGAGACCGGCAAGCTCCCACAGACGCAGGGAGCACATAGCCATACCCAGGAACAGTGCCAGGCAAACGCTGCCTATCTTTGTCGTTTCCTGATGGGGCATCCGGAAATTGTGGGGCAGGCATTCGGTAATGTTGCGGATTATTATCGCGCAGACAAGTGAGCTGAAATATGTCGGGAATGAGATCCCGGTGAGCGCGAGAGCCTTGTTGAGGAACGCACCGAGCCCCATCGCGATGAGGATCCACAGTGTCGCGTTGGTGTATGCGCGGGTCTTGTCGCCGGAGATGTCCTCCGGAGCGCTTTCGAGACTGACCGTGCTTCGTGCGTCATCTTTTCCGGCAGACAGCTTCCTGCGCCTGATCAGCATTTCCGCAAGCGGCCCGCCTATGAGCGAACCTGCTATCAGGCCGAATGTTGCCGTTGCCATCGTTATCGAGGCGGCTCCTTCTATGCCCTTCGCTTCGAGCATCGCGTTGAATCCGGCCGCCGTCCCGTGTCCGCCGCACATCGGAATCGATCCTGCCACCATTCCGAAAACAGGTTCGAGTCCCATTGCGGAGGCGATGCCGACAGACAATGCGTTCTGGGCGAAGATCAGCACTATAATCAGCAGGATCATCACGAGCAGTGGTCTGCCGCCTTTCTTTATTGCAGAAAAATCGCATTGGAAACCTACTGTCGTGAAGAACATCAGCATAGCGATGTCCTGCAATGTCTTGTCGAAGGTGAATTCTATGCCTGCGAAATATTTCAGGGCCAGTGTGAGGGTGGAAATGACAAGGCCACCCGTCACGGGAGTGGGAATGCACACCCGTGACAGGAAGTTTATCTTGCGGTTGAGAAACGCCCCCAACAAAAGCGAACAGGCACCAACGGCTGCCGTCAATGCCTGATCAAGAGCAATAATCACAGGCTGATTGCTTGTGGTTTAGAAATTCTCCTTGTGGATTTCGAAATATGCCTGGGGATGAGCGCAGACGGGGCAGACTTCGGGAGCCTTGGTGCCCACTACGATATGACCGCAGTTGCGGCATTCCCATACCTTTACTTCAGCCTTCTCGAATACCTTTGCGGTCTCGACATTCTTCAGAAGGGCGCGGTAACGCTCCTCGTGGCGCTTCTCGATTGCTGCGACGCCGCGGAAACGGGCTGCGAGCTGAGGGAA
>JAKSKA010000121.1 GCA_024401915.1 Bacteroidales bacterium | reverse complement strand
ACAAGTTCTATACCCCCGAGCAGCTCGGTAAGATCGCCGAGGCCTGCGAGGCAGGAACAGGTGACCTGGTCCTCGTCCTCTGCGGCCCCAAGCGCAAGACGCAGACCCAGCTCGGCGTGCTCCGTATCGAGATGGGCGGCCGTCTCGGCCTGAGGGACCCGAAGGTATTCGCACCTCTGTGGATCGTGGACTTCCCGCTTCTCGAGTGGAGCGAGGAGGACGGGCGCTTCTATGCTATGCACCATCCCTTCACGGCACCCAAGCCCGAGCACGAGAAGTGGTTCTATTCCGACGCCAAGGAGGACCTGGAGCGCGTCTGCGCCAATGCATACGACTTCGTGCTCAACGGTACCGAGCTCGGCGGCGGTTCCATCCGTATCCACAATGCCGATATGCAGTCCAGGATGTTCGAGGTGCTCGGCATCTCCAAGGAGGATGCGGAGTACAAGTTCGGCTTCATCATCAACGCATTCAAGTTCGGTGCACCTCCCCACGGAGGTCTCGCGTTCGGCTTCGACCGCGTCTGCGCACTCTTCGGCGGCCAGGAGACAATCCGTGACTACATCGCATTCCCGAAGAACAACCAGGGACGTGACGTGATGATCGATTCCCCTTCAAAGATAGACGATGTCCAGATGGAGGAACTCTGCCTCGCATCAACCGTTAAGTAATATTCTATGGACCAGAACATCAGAAAGAAATACAATTATTGGCAGTGGAGGACCCTCATCGCCCTGATGGTGGGCTACACCTTCTATTATTTCCTCCGCAAGAACTTCTCCGCAGCCATACCGGCTATGGAGGCGGAACTTGGGATATCGAAAGTGCAGCTTGGTATCTTCCTTACGCTCAATGGCGTGGTCTATGGCGTTTCGCGACTTATCAACGGCCTGCTGGCCGACCGTGTCAACAAACGCCTTATGATGACCGCGGGCCTCGTGCTTTCTTCGATAATCAGTTTCCTGATTTGTTTCTCACCGAAGATGGACGGGCTCTTCAACCTGCTCGATAGCGAGGGCAAGGCTACGCTCGGACTCGTTTATCTCATCGGAACGCTCTGGGTGATAAACGGTTATGTCCACGGAATGGGCTATCCTCCCTGTTCCACGCTTATGGCCCACTGGGTCAAACCCTCCGAACTGGCCACGAAGCAGGGCATCTGGAATGCATCCCACTCGATAGGGGCCGGCCTGGTGGTCGCGCTCTGCGGCTGGCTTCTTTCCAGGTTCGGCTATGGAGCCTGGCAGCTTTGTTTCGCAGTGCCCGCATCCCTGGCTCTTGTCGGAGCGATAGCGCTCTACGCCGCTCTGCGGGACACTCCGGAGTCCGTTGGTCTGCCCCCTGTTGAGGAAATAGAGAGGATGGAGGCCGAAGAGGACGGGAATGCCGACATCGGAATGAAGGAGCTGAAAAGCTCGTCCGTCGAGTTGAACGGAAAGCAGCTGAGCGCCTTCATCAACAGGATGGTGTTCAAGAACCCCATAATCTGGATACTTTCCGTCGGCAACTTCTTCGTCTATATCATACGCTTCCTCGTGCTCGAGTGGGGAACATCCTTCCTTACCCAGTACAAGGGGCTTGAAATCGGACAGGCGGCGAGCATCGTTGCCGCTTCCGAGCTTATCGGCGGCGTGTTCGGCACCATAGTCGCCGGCTGGTTCACAGACAAGTTCATGAAGAGCCGCGCAATCCGCACCTGCCTTATCTGCATCCTGGCGTCCACGCTTTGCCTCTTCATCTTCTGGTGCACCCCGGATGACTGCTCCTGGCTGCTCAGCGCGCTTCTGCTGATAGGCTCGGCGTTCTTCATCTACGGGCCGCAGGCCCTGCTGGGAATCAGTATGTCGCAGTATGCCACCAAGCGTGCAGCCGCATCCGCTAACGGCATAAGCGGCGCGTTCGGCTATGTCGCTCCGCTCGTTTCCGGTGTCGGTTTCGGTGCGATCGCCGACAATCCCAACCTGGGCTGGAATGCCGTGTTCGTAGTCGCTATGGTCTGCGGACTTGCGGGCGCAGCCCTTTTCGCCTTCCTCTGGAATCTGCCCGCGAACGGCTATGAGAAGGCTGACAAAGTCATTGCTGAAATTATTGAACAGGATAAATGATGAAAAAGACATTGATTCTTGCGCTCGCCCTGCTGGCCTGCGCGTCCAGCCTCCGTGCTGCCGATGTTTTTACAGGTGTCGCCCTCACCCTGAACAGCAAGGACGGCATATACCAGAAGGGTGATACGGTCAAGGTGAGTGCGAGGCTGGTAGATGAATGTACCGCGGAACTCGAACTCTATGTGACCGATGGCGGGAAGAAGGTGCTCCTTCAGGATATCGCCCTCTCCCGGGACTCCACGGTGGTTTATTCGGGCGTTTACGACTCGCCGAAGTCGATAATGGTCTTCATCCGCAACAAGGCGAAGAAGTCGGACAATTCGGGAGTCGGCTTTATGGTCGCGCCCGAGGAGTTCCGTCCCGGCTTTGACGAGCCCGCCGACTTTATGGAATACTGGGATGCCCAGAAGAAGGCCCTCAGGAAGTCAAAGTGCAAGGTGAAGCTGGGCAATGCCGATCCCGGTGATAAATACAGGGACGATTACGAGTGCTGGAGCATCACCCTTCCTATGCCCGAGGGCAATCCCGTCCACGGTTATGTGGCCTGCCCCGCAGGCGCCGCGCCCAAGTCCCTGCCGATCGTCCTTTTCGTCCACAGCGCCCAGCCCGTTACCAACAAGGGAAGCAGGGCGAGCGTGAAGACCGCGCTGAAATATGCGAGGATGGGCGCCATAGCCATCGATATCAATGCTCACGGAATGCCTGACGACGAGGATGAGGAGTGGTACAAGCAGTTCAGGGAGGAGATCAAGGATTACCAGAATCGTCCTCTTACCACACGTGAGGATTTCTATTTCAGGCTGATGTACCTGCGCGAAGTGCGCGCTCTCGACTATGTCTGCTCGCTGCGCGAATGGGACGGCCAGAGGGTTCTCGTCTATGGTGAAAGCCAGGGAGGCGGTCAGGCCTGCGCAATTGCCGGCCTTGACGAAAGGGTCACTGCCGCCGTCATCAACGTCCCCGCTATGACGGACTGGGGCGGATCCCTCCAGGGTCGCCAGTCAGGCTGGTCCAAAGCTTATGGGAAGGCTGCGAAGACCGAACTCGGCCAGTCCATACTCCCTTATTTCGACGGAGCCAACTTCCTGCGCCATTCGAGGGCGAAGCTCTTTATGGTCGTCGGCTTCATCGATGAGACCTGCCATCCCGCCTGCGTCTATGCCGCATACAATGCCGCGCTTTCCGAGGACAAGGTCATCTGTTCCTATCCCTGGCGCCGCCACGTCTGGAAGAAGGGCGACCCCAGGAGGAAGGAGTGGGAGAGCACTGTCGGAAAGCAGCGCACGAAGTTCATCAAGGACTATCTGAAATGACGATTTTTTATTATATTTGCACAACAGAAAAACCAACATTATGAATCTCAGAGAAATCAAAAAAGACATCGAGTATGTGATCAGCGCATTCGTTGAGGATTGCTCGGTAGTGTCTCTCGTCAATGACAAGGCTTCTGACGAGAAAGTCAGCGCACTTCTTCAGGAAGCAGTGGACCTTTACAACGATCTCCGCGACAAGGTTGCCGCAAAGAACATCGAAGGCCCCAAGAAAGCTTACTTCGCCGCTCTCCGCAAGGAGGTCCTTGTCCAGACTGACGCTCTCTACGAGAAGCTCAGCGCCCTTGTCAAGGAAACTGCCAAGGCTGAATAGGCTTTCCCTTGTCTGCGTCGAAGAAAATATTGACACTTATCGCGCTTTCGCTTTTCGGCGGAGGCGCGTTTGCTGCTTCTGCGCCTGCTGCACGGACCGGTGAAACGGCGCCGGCGGACCTCAGGACCGTGGTTTCAGAGGTCTTCGGAGGGGAGTGTTTCAAGTCCGCTGTCTGCGGTATGCTGGCAGTGAACCTGAAGGGCGACACCCTCGTTGCCGTCAATCCCGGAGTGCGTATGGTGCCTGCTTCCAACGTGAAGCTCATCACCACGGGCATTGCCTTGCGCACCCTCGGCCCTTCGTTCCGTTTCCGCACGTCGCTTGCCTACAGCGGCGAAATCCGTGACACGGTGCTCCGCGGCAATCTCTATGTCGTCGGCGGCGGCGATCCCACGACGGGCTCCGAATCGGAGTGCGCCGAGAGGCTCCACTACACCTTCGCGTCCTGGCTGAAGATGGTCAGGAACGCCGGTATCCGCAGGATTGACGGGCTTATAGTGGCCGACCCGCGTTTCTTCGAGGATGACATACGCACACCTTCCTGGTCGCTGGAGGATGCCGGGATGAAATACGGCGCAGTTCCGCGCGGGCTTAACTTCTATGAGAACGCGCAGCTTTTCAGCGTGTCGCCGGGGGATTCGAAGGGCGACAGACCCAGGATAGAGGCAGTTTATCCGGATACGCCCTGGATGTTGTACCGCAATTGTGCGCTCACGACTCCGAAACGCAGCGGCAGCAATGTCATCTACAACACCACCGACCTGGCTCCCGTCGCCTCCTTCAGCGGGAAGGTCCCGGAAGGCAGCAGGACG
>JAKSKA010000120.1 GCA_024401915.1 Bacteroidales bacterium | reverse complement strand
GGCGGGGAACAGGATATCAGGTCGGAAAGGGCCCTGTACTTCTCTTCATCGAAGTGGTAGATGTCCATCAGCTGCTCTGGAAAGGAATATCCGCCAAGCTCCTCTCTGTATGAGACCATCTTCGCTGCGAACCATCCGCCTATCCCCGGAAGGGTGTCGAACGCTGCGGAATCCGCAAGGTTGATGTCGATTTTCGGAATCACTATGCTCTTCTCCAGCCTTTTGTAAACGGAATCTGCAACCACGAAGGATCTGGCGAAGTCGGACTTCCTCCTGTACCGCCCTCCTTTCTCCCTGTAATGTATTATTGCATCGGCCTGTTTCTCGCTGAATCCCAGGCGCCTCAGGTCCTCGAAACTTACCGTGTTCGGGTTGAAGCGGAAGGTCTCCACTTTCCTCGTCGCCTCCCGCACCTTCACGACCGTGCTGTCGTGGGTGGCATTCTTCCTGATTATCGTTTTGCCGCCTTGTCCGACTCCGCTTTCCCCGTACCTGGGTGCCGGCGGGCCGGACTTCTTCCCGTCACTCCGGTCGGACTTCCTTCCGTCAGGCAGCCCCGGGGATGACGTTGCTTCCGTGCTCCCGGCCAGCAGTTTCCTCGCCAGGGCCTCGTCTATCACGTAAACGGTGTCCGGCTCGTCCCTGTTGCTCTTGATACGCAGGACCGCTGCCCTGTGGATGAACAGGGACGTCTGGTAACCTATTATTAAAAAAGCGAGTGAGATTGCACCGACCTTGAAAACTGTCGAGATGCTATTCTGATTCTTCTTCTCTTCCGCCACGATCCTTCTCCTCCTTGTATTTGTTCTTGTGCTCTCCGCGCTCCGGAGCGGCAGCCCCTGCGACGCAGATCACTATCTCTCCCTTTGGTTCCGTTGTCGTGAAATGTTCGAGCACTTCCTTCAACGTCCCCCTGCGGTGTTCCTCATAGACCTTCGATATCTCCCTGGAAACGCAGCACTGCCTTTCCTCACCGAATGCTTCCGCCATCTGTTCGAGAGTCTTCCCCAGACGCCTTGGCGATTCGTAGAAAATCATCGTACGCTGCTCTGCGGCAAGGCCTTCCAGTATCGTGTGACGACCTTTTTTCTGGGGCAGGAAGCCTTCGAAAGCGAAGCGGTCGCAGGGCAGGCCGGATGAGACTATGGCAGGGATGCAGGCCGTCGGGCCCGGAAGCGTCCGCACCTCGATCCCTTCGGCGGCGCATTCGCGCGCGAGCAGGAAACCCGGATCCGAGATGCCGGGAGTGCCGGCGTCGCTTATGAGCGCAACGTTCATTCCCGCGAGTATCCTGCCCTTGACGAGCGCCACAGTCTGATGTTCGTTGAACTTGTGGTGCGGCATCAGCTTCCCGCTGATGTCGAAGTGTTTCAGCAGTATCCCGCTGGTCCTCGTGTCCTCGGCGAGGATGAGATCCACCTCCTTCAGGACGGAAACGGCCCTGAAAGTCATATCTTCCATATTTCCGACGGGAGTCGGAACAATGTATAAAAAACCTTTGCCTCTGCTATTCTCCATAACGCAAGAATTATCTATCTTTGCATAACACTAGCAAAATTAATCAATGTTTTCAGAAAACAATAAAAAAACCGGCTGCATCGAAGTGGTGTGCGGCTCGATGTTCTCGGGAAAGACCGAGGAACTTATCAGGCGTCTCCGCCGTGCACAGTTCGCGAACCAGAAGATCGCGATCTTCAAGCCTTCCGTCGATAACCGCTATTCCGACGTCGAGGTCGTCTCCCACGCTTTCCACAAGATCACTCCCCAACCCATCGCCGATGTCAACGAGATGCTGAACGTCGCGCCTGATGTCGAGGTCGTCGGAGTCGATGAGGCCCAGTTCTTCGGGCCCGCCCTTGTGGATGTGTGCCAGACCCTCGCCAACAGAGGAATCCGCGTCATCGTTGCCGGACTGGACACTGATTATCTTGGCAAACCTTTCGGCCCTATGCCTCTGCTGATGGCTGTAGCCGAGGATGTCCAGAAGGTCCACGCCATCTGCGTGAAGTGCGGCAACCTCGCCAACCATTCACACCGCCTTTCCAAGAGCCGTGACCTTGTCGTCCTGGGCGAGAAGGACATTTACGAACCTCTCTGCCGCGAGTGCTACAACAAGGCCGTTCAGGAAGAGAACGCCTGACCTTGGACAATCTCAAGACAATCTATGCCCGCAACTGCACGGTGCGTCGTATCGACGGCCCTGCGGCTGCGGATTTTCTCGACCTTCACCACAGGATGGGCAGTGCGTCGGCCCGCTACCGTTACGGGCTGTTCGTGCTCCGCTCGACCGGAGCGGGGGAGACGGTGCTTCCCGCAGGGACGCTTGTGGCCGTGGCCTGCTTTTCCGGCAGGCGCTCCCTTCCGGTAGGGGAGCGCAAGGTTCGCTCGTACGAGTGGGTGCGCTATGCTTCGCTTTCCGGCTTCCGTGTCGTGGGCGGGATGGGCAAGATGCTTTCAGCCTTTATCGGAGAGAAGGATCCGGATGACGTGATGAGCTACGCCGAGCCGGGCTCGGTCGATTGCGGAAATGTCTACCGCACCCTTGGCTTCGAGTCCGAGGGTGTGGTCTCGAAACCGGGTTTCTGCTGCGAAAAGTTCAGGCTGAAACTCGGCTGGTGAACGGTCGTCGGGGACGGACCTTATTATTCGGAATATCTGGCTTCCTGCTCCCTGATCAGCTCCTCGAGCACTCCGCTGTCGAAGTAATTGATCTTCATCGAGCGCTTTACGTCCGCGAGGGTCTGCGCCGCCACGGCTCTTGCCTCGTCCGATCCTTTCTTCAGCACGTCGTAAACGTAGGGAAGGTTCTTCTCGAGCTCCTTGCGCCTTTGCCTGATAGGCTCCAGAGTGTCGTTCAGGACGGCGTTGAGGAAGGTCTTGATCATCATATCCCCAAGTCCTCCGGCCTTGTACTGCTCCTTGACCTCGTCGAGGCTGTGGAACTCGAAGCTTGCCTTCCTGCCGCAGAAGCAGGAAGCGAACTTCTCGAAATGCTCGTCCTTGCAGAATGCGTCAAGGTAGGTGAATACCGTGTTGCCTTCTATGTGGCCGGGGTCCGAAACCTGAAGGTGGAGAGGGTCAGTGAACATTCCCTTGACCTTTTCCCATACGGTTTCGGCGGAGTCCGAAAGGTAGATGCAGTTGCCGAGCGATTTGCTCATCTTCGCCTTTCCGTCGGTTCCGGGAAGCCTCAGGCAGGCGGCATTGTCGGGAAGGAGTATCTCTGGCTCGACCAGGGTCGGGCCGTAGGTGCTGTTGAATTTCCTTACGATCTCCCTTGTCTGCTCTATCATCGGGGCCTGGTCTTCGCCCACGGGAACGGTCGTCGCCTTGAATGCGGTGATGTCCGCCGCCTGGCTGATAGGGTAGCAGAAGAAGCCGACGGGGATGCCCACCTTGTTGTCCGCATCCTCGTCCGCATTGAAGCCCCTCATCAGGATCTCCTGCTTGACGGTCGGGTTGCGCTGAAGGCGCTGCATCGTCACGAGGTTGTTGTAGAAGAACGTGAGCTCCGTGAGCTCGCTGACCTGTGACTGGATGAAGATCGTCGACTTCTCCGGGTCAAGACCTGCCGACAGGTAGTCAAGAGCCACTTCTATGATGTTCTGGCGGACCTTTTCGGGGTTGTCGGCATTGTCCGTCAGCGCCTGGGCGTCGGCTATCATTATGAATATGCGGTCGAATTCGCCGCTGTTCTGCAATTCCACCCTGCGCCTCAGCGAGCCGACATAGTGGCCTATATGAAGGCGGCCGGTGGGCCGGTCGCCTGTCAGAATTATCTTTGCCATCAGTCCTTGATCTCCTTGAGCGCCTCGCGAATCTTCGCTTCTATTTCATCGCAGAATTCGGGATTGTCCGCCAGCATCTGCTTTGCCGCCTCGCGGCCCTGGGCGATCTTCTGGTCATTGTAGCTGAACCAGGATCCGCTCTTGTGGACTATGTCGAGTTCGACCGCAAGGTCGATGACCTCTCCGGGGTGGGAGATTCCCTCGCCGTAAACGATGTCGAACTCCGCTTTCTTGAACGGGGGCGCCATCTTGTTCTTCACGACCTTCACGCGTGTCCTGTTGCCCGTCGCCTCGTCGCCGTCCTTGAGCTGCGTGGTGCGGCGCACGTCGATGCGCACCGATGCGTAGAATTTCAGAGCGTTTCCGCCTGTGGTGGTCTCGGGGTTGCCGAACATCACGCCTATCTTCTCGCGGAGCTGGTTGATGAATATGCAGCAGGTGTTTGTCTTCGAGATGTTTGCGGTCAGCTTCCTGAGAGCCTGGCTCATAAGCCTTGCCTGAAGGCCGACCTTGTTGTCTCCCATCTCGCCCTCGATCTCCGCTTTGGGGGTAAGGGCTGCTACGGAGTCGATCACAACTATGTCGACTGCACCCGAGCGGATGAGGTTGTCCGCGATCTCGAGAGCCTGCTCTCCGTTGTCCGGCTGTGAGATCAGGAGGGTCTCGAGGTTCACTCCGAGAGCCTTGGCATAACTGCGGTCGAACGCGTGCTCCGCGACGAACATAGCAGCGATGCCGCCTGACTTCTGGGCCTGGGCTATTGCGTGTATTGCCAGAGGCGTCT
>JAKSKA010000012.1 GCA_024401915.1 Bacteroidales bacterium | reverse complement strand
TGTGAAGCAAGTAGTGCGATGGCCTTTTCCGCTGCTGCCGCATCGACGCCCAGCACCATTCCTATGCCCATATTGAAGATGTTGAACAGCTCCCGGTGGGGGATTGCCCCCCATTTTTCGAGACACTTGAAAATAGGCAGGATCTCCCAGCTCCCTTCTTTTATTTCAATGCCTTGCCCGTCCTTCAGGATGCGCGGTATGTTCTCGTCGAACCCGCCTCCCGTGATGTGGGCGACCCCGTGCACGTCACACTGGCGTATGACGTCCAGAACCTGCTTCACGTATATGCGCGTCGGCGTGAGCAGCACGTCTCCAAGACGCCTGCCGCCGAGCTCTCCGATGTTATCTGTAAGTTTTAGGCCGGATTCGGCGACAATCTTGCGCACAAGGCTGAATCCGTTGGAGTGGACTCCGGTGGAAGCTATGCCGACCAGGACGTCTCCCGCCTTCACCTTGCTCCCGTCTATGATCCCGGCTTTTTCCACAACACCTGTTGTGAAGCCTGCGATGTCATATTCTCCGCCTTCGTACATTCCCGGCATTTCCGCTGTCTCTCCGCCTACAAGGGCGCATCCGGCCTGTCGGCATCCTTCCGCGCCACCGGCCACTATCGCCTCCACCTTCGCTGGCTCGTTGTGGCCGACGGCGATGTAATCCAGGAAGAAAAGGGGCTCTGCGCCCTGGGCGAGCACGTCGTTCACACACATTGCGACCGCATCTATGCCGACCGTGTCGTGCTTGTCCATCGCGAAGGCGGTCTTCAGTTTGGTGCCCACGCCGTCCGTCCCGCTGACGAGCACGGGCTCCCTGTATCCAAGCGATGCGAGGTCGAACATACCTCCGAACGACCCTATCCCGCCCATCGAGCCGGGGCGCCCGGTGGAGGCGACGTGTTTCTTGATCCTGCTTACCACTTCGTAACCTGCCTCGAGGTTCACTCCGGCGTTCTCGTAACTTTTTGCCATATTATTTTTTCTTGATTTCGTGTTTGTAAAGTGCTGTTGGATAATTGCCCGTGAAGCATGCGAGACAAAGCTCGCTGCGGCCGGGACAGGACTTGATCGTGGATTCGGGGCTGAGATAGCCCAGGGAATCGGCCCCGATCTTCTCGCAGGCCTCCTCCAGTGTGCGGTTGGAACACAGCAGCTCCTCGAAGGTGGACGTGTCCACCCCATAGAAGCAGGGATGCGTCATCATAGGGCTGGCGATGCGCACGTGCACCTGGGACGCCCCTGCGTCACGCAGCAGCTTGATTATCTTCAGGGAAGTCGTGCCGCGCACGATGGAATCGTCCACAAGCACTATCCTCTTTCCGTTCACTATGCTGCGGATTGCGGAGAGTTTCAGCTTGACTCCGCGTTCACGCATATCCTGCGAGGGCTGGATGAAGGTCCTCCCGACATACTTGCTCTTGATGAGGCCCATCTCGTAAGGAAGCCCGCTCTCCTCCGCATAGCCCATCGCGGCGCTTAGGCTGGAATCGGGCACTCCGACCACGATGTCGGCATCGGCTGGGCATTCCCGGAAGAGCCGGCGTCCGGATTCTTTCCTGAAGGCGTGCACGTTGCACCCGTCGATGTCGGAATCCGGCCTCGCGTAGTAGATGTACTCCATCGCGCAGAGCTTGTGTTTCTGGAATGTCGAATACTTGTTGCTCCTGATCCCGTGGTGGTCGAGCGTGACTATCTCTCCCGGCTCGAGGTCCCTTACCGGAGTGGCTCCTATGAGGTCGAAGGCGCAGGTCTCGCTGGCGACGACATAACCGTCACCCAGCTTTCCGATCGACAGGGGCTTGATCCCGTACTTGTCCCTGCAGGCATATATCCTTTTCTTTGTCATTATCAGGAAGGCGAAGCCTCCTTCGAGCATATTCAATGACTCCACAAGCCTGAACAGCCTGTCTTTCGTCCCGTCCTTTCTGATCAGATGTGCGAGCAGCTCGCTGTCCGAACCGCTCTGGAAGAGGCTCCCGCGGCGCTCGAGGTACTCGGCTATTTCGTCGGCATTCACGAGGGCACCGTCTCCGGCTATCGCGAAGTCGCCGGTATGATGCTTGAAAAGCAGGGGAGAGATGTTACCGGAACCTCCCATATTGATGTTGGCATAACGGACATTGCCTATCCCGATGTTCCCCTTGAGGGCGTCGAGGTTGTCGGTATTGAAAACTTCGCTGACCAATCCAAGTCCGCGGTGCCTCCACCTGCAGCCTTCTTCATCGGCGGTCACAATGCCTGCCGCCTCCTGGCCCCGGTGCTGGAGCGCGTGCAGTCCATAATATATTATATGTGAGGCGTTAGGAACGCCATATACACCGAATACTCCCATATCCTATGAAATTTTTTCCATTACTTCCTTGTACGAAGCGGCGACTTCGCTCAAATCGTGACGGAAACGGTCCTTGTCCAATACTCGCCCGGTGCCGATTTCCCAAAGACGCGCATTGTCGGGACTGATGCCTCCGTTGATGATGATGCGCCCGTCACCTGTGCGGCCGCATTCCATCTTGAAATCGACCAGCTCGATGCCGGCCTTCGCAAACAAGGCCTTCAGGGTGTCGTTCGTCCTTGACGCAATGTCCAGAATCGTATCCACTTCATCATAGCTTACAATGCCGAGAGCCACCGCGTGATGCCTGTTGATCATAGGGTCGGACAGTTCCTGCGAAACGTAACGCAGCTCGAAGACCGTATTCGTTATTTCAGTCCCGTCCTCCACGCCGAGCAGCTCGGCCGTACTGCCGGCGAGCCTGTTCCTGACTATGATATGAAGGGGAATGCTTTCCGCCCTCAGGCACAGTTGCTCCCGCTCGTCCTCTTCCGTGGCAAGGAACCTTGTGGGGATGCCGGCCTTTTCAAGAGCCGCGTACAGGACGGCGGTGATCTTGTTGCAATATTTGCCTTTGTCCTTCACCGTGGCCCTCTTGATCCCTCCGTACGCCGTGGCGATGTCCTTGAAATGTATTATGACCTTGTCAGGATCATCCGTGGCGAATATCCTGTATTCCCCGCCGTCGTATATGATTTCCTTTTTCATTTCTTGAAATGCTTTACCGCGTTCTCGAATATGGGCTGGTACATCTCTTCCGGAATGTTGCGGAAGGTGCCGTTCTCATAACGTTCGCTGTGGCCCATCTTGCCGAGTATCTGCCCGTCGGGACTGATGATGCCCTCGATTGCATAATACGAGCCGTTGGGGTTCCAGGGGCTCTCCATCGTAGGCTCTTCAGTGGCGGGGTCCACATATCGGAAGGCGATCTGTCCGTTGGAGAACAGCTCTTCAGCCATCTCTGCATTGACGACGAATTTCCCCTCGCCGTGGCTTACGGCTATGGTGTGTATGTCACCAGCGGCCATTCCCTTCAGCCAGGGTGATGCGGTGGTGCAGAGCCTTGTGGATACCATACAGGAGATATGCCGTCCGATGTCGTTGCGGAAAAGGGTGGGGGAGTCGGGACATACCTTCCCGAGACGTCCGTATGGCAGCAGGCCGCTCTTGACCAGCGCCTGGAAGCCGTTGCATATTCCCAGGATGAGGCCTCCGCGGTCCAGCAGGGCGTGGACGGATGCGGCTATCTTCGCATTGTTCAGGACGTTGGCTATGAACTTGCCGCTTCCGTCAGGCTCGTCGCCTGCGGAAAAGCCTCCGCAGAGTGAAAGGATATGGCAGCTGTCTATGTTCGCCGCCATCTCGTCGATGGAATCGAGCACGTCCTGCGGAGTCAGGTTGCGGAACACTCCGAAACGTGTCTCCGCTCCGGCTTTGCGGAATGCCTTGGCCGTGTCGTAGTCGCAGTTCGTCCCCGGAAAGACGGGGAGGAACACGACAGGCTTTCCGTCCGTCTTCTGCGGCTCGCGGCACTTGCACTTCGTTACCGGGCCTGATGCCGCTGCGGGTATGGCATCCGCGTCCGTGCCGAACGATGCCGTGGCGGTCTGTGGATAAACTGAAGAATAACGGCCGTTCCAGGCGTCCTCAAGCCTCTCACAGGATATTTTCTCTCCGTTTATCCTCAACGTGTCATCCTCTCCGTCAGTGACCTGGCCGAGGTAGATGGCGGAGGGGAAGTCCAGTTCGCCCGTCGGTTCCACTATTATCGAACCGTAGCTCAAATGGACAAGGGACTCCTCGTTCAGTTTGACGTCGACGCCCAGTGCGTTGCCGAAGCTCATCTTCGCCAGGGCCTCGGCGATTCCTCCGAACCCTGCCGCCCATCCGGAGACTATGGTGCCGTCCTTTATCTTCTCGCCAACGTAGTCCCAGTTCGCCTTCAGCTGTCCGGTATCCGGCATATGGTTGGCGAGCGGGGTGTGCCTTATGACGTAAATCCTGTTTCCCTCCCATTTGAAGTCGGTGGAAATCACCCGGGAAGCCTTTACCGGCGTGATGCCGAATGCGATAAGGGTGGGAGGGACGCTGATCGTCTCGAACGTGCCGCTCATCGAGTCCTTGCCTCCTATCGAAGGCAGGCCAAGCTCGGTCTGCATCTTGAGCGCACCGAGCAGGGCGGAGAGCGGCTTGCCCCAGCTGTGCGGATCGGATGTCATCCTCTCGAAATACTCCTGGTAGGAGAATCTCATCGATTTCCAGTCGCCACCGGCTGCGACCACCTTCGCGCAGGCGTCCACAACCGCATAGGCCGCACCGTGGCAGGGACTCCACTCCGCGAGCTCGGGATTGTACCCGAAGGCCATCATACTGGCTGTGTCCGTATATCCGTCCGTGGGGATTTTCTGGACCGAGACCTGGGTCTCACTGCTTTGGAGCATACCGCCATAAGGCATCAGTACGGTGCTCCTGCCAATGGTAGAGTCGAATATCTCCACAAGGCCTTTCTGTGACGCCACGTTCTCGGATGACAGGACTGATGCCATCCTGTCTTCCAGTCCCGCGCCTTCCGGTGTCCTTGCAAAGGGATTCCTGTCCTCGACTGCGGCGATTGCAGCTTTCGCATAGTGCCTTGCGCCGGCGCTGTCGATGAATTCCCTTGAAATGTCAGCAACGGTCTGTCCGTGGAAGAACATACGCATACGTCCGCGGTCGGTCACGTCAGCCACGTGGTTGACCTCGATGTTCTCGCTCCTGCAGTACGATTCGAACTCCTCCCTGCGCTCTGCTTCCACCACGACGGCCATACGCTCCTGGGACTCGCTTATGGCGAGTTCCGTGGCGTTCAATCCGCTGTATTTGACGGGAACCCTGTCCAGATTGATGTCCAGACCGGGGGCGAGTTCCCCGATGGCGACGCTTACGCCGCCTGCTCCGAAGTCGTTGGATTTCTTTATGAGCCTTGTCACTTCGGGCCGGCGGAACAACCTCTGCAGCTTGCGCTCCTCGGGGGCGTTTCCCTTCTGGACCTCGCTCCCGCAGGTCTCCAGCGAGGCTTCGGTGTGCTCTTTTGACGATCCTGTGGCTCCTCCTATGCCGTCGCGGCCGGTGCGGCCTCCGAGCAGAAGGATGACATCTCCCGGCGCGGGGCTTTCACGTCTGACGTTTTCCGCTTTCACCGCTCCGGCAACCGCTCCCACCTCAAGCCTTTTTGCAACGTACCCGGGATGGTAGATCTCCCTCACGTGCGTGGTCGCGAGCCCTATCTGGTTGCCGTAACTGGAGTAGCCGGCAGCTGCCTTGCGGCTGATGACACGTTGGGGAAGCTTGCCCGGCAGCGTGTCGGAAACCGCTTTGTTGATGTCCGCCGCACCCGTGACGCGCATAGCCTGATAGACGTAGGCCCTTCCGGAGAGAGGGTCACGTATCGCGCCTCCCAGACAGGTCGCTGCTCCTCCGAACGGTTCGATCTCGGTAGGGTGGTTGTGTGTCTCGTTCTTGAACTGGAGCAGCCATCTTTCATCTTTCCCGTCGACGTCCACGTTAATGTAGATGCTGCAGGCATTGTTCTCTTCACTCTGCTCCAAATCGTCCAGCAGCCCCTTTTCCTTGAGGTAGCGTGCTCCGATGGTGGCCAGTTCCATCAGGCAGATGCTCTTGCCTTCGCGTCCGAGCTCCTTCCTGATGGCGTGGAACCTGCCCAGCTGCGACTCCAGTTCTTCTTTCAGGAACGAGTCGTCTATGCTGATCTCCGTAAGTTCGGTAGTGAATGTGGTGTGGCGGCAGTGGTCGCTCCAGTAGGTGTCGAGAATGCGGAGCTCGGTCTCCGACGGATCCCTGCCCTCGGCCTTGAAATAGCGGACTATTTCCGCAAGGTCATCGGCGTTCATCGCAAGCCCCCAATCCCTGCAGAAGCCTGCATACTCCGATGCCGGCATCTCCGTGAAGCCGCCGAGGTCCGCCATAGGCTTCACGTCGGCATTCTCGCTCACCCCGAGTTTGGAAAGGTCCTTCTCGCGCGCTTCCACGGCATTGATATAATAGTGCCTTACTGCATCGAGGCCTTCGTCAGGGAACTCCTTGTCAAAGATGATGAGCTTGGAACTCCTTATCGCCACTTCGGCGTGCGGGTCAATCAGGTGGACGCAGTCCAACGCGGAGGATGCCCTCTGGTCGAACTGGCCGGGAATGAATTCGACGGCAAGATACTTATACCCGTCGAGGTCGATGGAGTCACTGACGGTGTCGGTGACGATCTCTCCGAATACGGAATAGCGGCATTTCTCAAGGAGCCCGTCGCTGAAGCCTTCAAGGTCATAGACATTGAGGAGCCTCAGGTCCCTGATGGAAACACCCAGATTTTCGTTGAGTTCTTTCAGAAGCGAGTCGGCTTCGACCCTGAATCCCTTTTTCTTCTCAACAAAGATGCGTCTGGTATTTTTCATTATCTTGAATTAGATGACCGTGTCTTCTATCGCTTTGGTCTGCTTGTCCCGGAAGGCCTGCAGCTTGACGGCCAGGTCCGGATGGCTTAACGACAATATGGAAATTGCCAGCAGCGCGGCGTTCTTCGCCCCTCCGACCGCCACGGTGGCGACCGGGATGCCGGACGGCATCTGAACGGTGGAAAGAAGTGCGTCCATTCCGCCGAATGCCTTGCCGCTGATCGGGACGCCTATGACAGGGATCGTCGTGTAGGCGGCGGTGACACCGGCCAGATGGGCGGCGCCTCCGGCTCCTGCTATGATCACGTCTATCCCGCGTTCCCTCGCGCCTGACGCATATTCGCAGAGCAGCCCGGGGGCACGGTGCGCGCTGATTACCCGTTTCTCATAGGATACGCCGAAATCGTCCAGAACGGCGAAAGCGCCCGACATGACCTCAAGGTCGCTTGTCGAGCCCATAATAACACTTACTTTCATATTATTTTTCCGCGAAGAACAACTTTGAGAGGGTCATCGGGTCGATGTAGCGGCCGTCTTTATAAACCCTCATATTTCCCGATGCTATCTCGTCTATCAGCATTACGCGTCCTTCCGGATCGTAGCCGAATTCGAACTTGATGTCATAAAGGACCAGCCCCTTCTCCAGGAGGTCGTCTGCAACGATCTTCGTGATCCGCTGCGTCATCGCCTTGATGTCATCATACTGGCTTGCCGTCATCACGCCAAGGTCAACCAGACCGTCCTTGGTCACGAGAGGGTCGCCTTTCTCATCGTTCTTGAATGTTGTTTCCACGTAGGCGGGCAGATCCGCGCCTTCCTCTATATAGTCGCTGTACCTGCGGAAGAAACTGCCCACAGCCTTGTGGCGGCAGATGACTTCCAGGCCCTTTCCGAACACCCTGGCCGGACGGACTTCCATCGTGGTGTCCTTCAGGTCCGCGCTTACATAGTGCGTCAGGATGCCTTCAGCGTTGATTTTTTCAAAGAAATAGATGGACATACGGAGGTTGACGTCACCAACCCCGTCGATTTTGAGCCCTACTGAATTCTCACCGGGATCGAAAACACCGTCCTTGCCGGTGCAGTCGTCCTTGAATTTCAGGAGATAGTTCCCGTTTTCAAGTGCGAAAACGTCTTTGGTTTTGCCTGTGTAAAGGAGTTCCATATATAGAGAGTTTGAATTTGTTTTCAAATTTACAACCGATATTCCTAACGTGAAAATAATTTTATCAACAGTTTCCGGGCTTGATTTGTTGATAATTATTTTGTCCCGGCGTTACTGTGAAAATGGGGGATGATATGAAATATATGTTATATTTGCATTTACTTTGACCAACTCTGTTTCTACTATGGGTATAAAAGGAAAAATCATCGGCTGGCTGACAGCGATCATCATCCTCTCGGCAGCTATCTTCATCTATTTCAAGTTCTGCTTCGTTTTCGGAGAAGGCGTGAAAGCCGGGGAACTCAACCAGATCGTATATAAGGGATGGGTATGGAAGACCTATGAAGGACGGATTATCCAGACCGGTTTCAAGGGCGCCAAGGGTGGCGGCAACATCCAGTCCAACGAGTTCGACTTCTCCGTCGCCGACAAGGAAATCGCCGAGAAACTGATGCGCTGCAGCGGAAAGAACGTGGAGCTCCACTATAAGGAGTATCGCGGCTGGCTGCCCTGGCGCGGTATGCAGAAATACATTGTTGACGATATCGTGTCCGTAGAGGAATCCAAGCTGGACAACGAGCCTCCGTACATTGCAGTCCCTGTGGAGGGCTGATTATGAGGCGATTGGTTCTGCTTGCCGCCCTGGCCGCATTGTCTCCGGCCGTTTCCGCGGAAGTCCTGCTCCGCCGTGCTGCAAGTGATGGCGCGGTGTTGAGCGTAGAGGACTGTATGTCGAAAAAGTATGCGCCGCTGAAAATGGATGCGGCGAAGAAGGCTGAGAAGCCCCGGTGGTCGCTTCCCGTCCCGGAGAGGGAGGGTGTCGTTTACGGAGAGACGGTATCGCGCAACGAGTTCGGCCTGAAGGACTGGGTGGTCCCGTCACCTGACGGTAAGCTGCTCGCCGTGTACAGAAAGGACGAGAGCGCGGTCGGAACCTTCCCGCTGCTTGACATATCATCCCGCACCGGCGGCGCCAGCGTGATCCGCTATCCTATGGCCGGAATGGCCTCGGAGAAGCTCCAGCTCTGCATCTGCGATATGGCAGGGCACATCCTCGCGCGCATCATCCCTTCAGAGTTCAGCGACGAGCGCTATCTCACCGGCGTGACCTGGAGCCCCGATTCGCGTCACCTTTACGTCAACGTGCTGGACCGCGAGCAGCACCATTCCGTGCTCAACTGCTATAGCGCTGCCGACGGCTCTTTCGTCAAGACTCTGCTTACGGAAGAGAACGACGCCTGGGTGGAACCCTACGCGCCGCTCCATTTCCTCTCCGACGGACGTTTCATCTACTCCACCGACAACCGCGACGGCTGGAAGAACCTTTATCTTTGCGACACCGATGGCGGGATTTCCCGTCTGACGAGACTTTCTGTTGACGTGGAATACGTGAGCCACGATGACGATTACGTCTATTATACGGCGGCTGCGCCCACACCGGTCGAGAAGAACCTCTACCGGCTTCACCTTCCTGCCGGAAAGAATTCGTCCAGGCGGCGCGTGCTCTATTATCCTGTCCGCCTGACGGAGGAGCCCGGTGTCCACGAAATCACGGCGCTGCCCGGAAGCCGCTTCCAGGACTGCTGGACGGGCTTCGACAATGCAGGCGCCACGGTCGTGCGCGACAATGAGGGAGAGGTGGTAGAGACACTGCTCTCCAATCCGGGTGACCCTATGGACGGCATATTGTGCGGCGAAATCGAGTTCGGGACCGTCAAGGCGGCCGATGGCGAAACGGACAATTACTATCGTTTCATCCGCCCGGCAAATTTCGACCCTTCCCGGAAATACCCGCTGCTCGTTTATGTATATGGCGGTCCGCATTCGCAGCTGGTCAAGGAAAAATGGCTTGGCGGCGCGACCAAATGGGAGATTGCAATGGCGCAGCGCGGATTTGCCGTTTATGTCCAGGACAACAGGGGAACGGCCAACCGCGGAGCGGCTTTCGAGAAAGCGATAAACAGACGCTGCGGCCGGGTTGAGTCCGATGACCAGTTCGCCGGCATCGACGCACTTCTGGAGCGCGAGCCCTGGATAGACCGCGGCAGGATAGGCATACACGGATGGAGCTACGGCGGTTTTATGACCATTACGATGATGACGCGCAGGCCTTCCTTCTTCAAGGTCGGGGTGGCAGGCGGTCCTGTCATCGACTGGAAATGGTATGAGGTTATGTATGGCGAACGCTATATGGACCGTCCCGACACGAATCCTGAGGGCTTCGAGTCCACGTCCCTGCTCGGGAAGACTTCTGAACTGAAAGGGAAACTTCTTATATGCCAGGGCGTTATGGATGATACGGTGCTTCCCCAGCACGCGCTGAACTTCGTGCTCAAGTGTGTGAACGAAGGCGTCCGGCTCGAGTATTTCCCTTACCCGGCGAGCCGGCATAATATGAGGGGCGCAGCCAGGGTCCACCTATATGAGAAAATTACTGACTATTTTGTTAATGGGCTATGAAACAATACATTGAGGATAACAAGGAGCGTTTCTTCGAGGAACTCTTCTCCATTTTGAGAATACCTTCCATCAGCGCGAAACCCGAGCATAAGGAGGATATGTACCTTTGTGCCGAGGCCATTGCCGACCTGCTCGAGCAGGCCGGGGCCCGGGAGGCCGGAGTCTGCGAGACCGATGGCAATCCCGTTGTGTTCGCGCATTACGAGTATGATCCCAAGGCGCCCACGGTATTGGTCTATGGCCATTATGACGTCCAGCCTGCCGAACCGCTTGAGAAATGGGACACCGACCCTTTCGAGCCTGTCATCCACGACGATGCAATCTGGTGCCGCGGGGCTAATGACGACAAGGGACAGCTGTTTATGCACATCAAGGCTTTCGAGTATATGCTCCGCAGCGGGCAGCTCCGCCATAACGTGAAGTTCCTTTTCGAAGGGGAGGAAGAGATAGGCAGCCCTTCTCTTCCGGCCTGGATAAAGCGCAACAAAAAGCGCCTGAAGGCGGATATCTGCCTTGTTTCGGACACGACGATGATCAGCGAGAAGGTTCCCAGCATCAACTGCGGTATGAGGGGCCTTAGCTATCTCGAGGTGAAGGTGACCGGGCCGGACAAGGACCTCCACAGCGGCCATTATGGCGGTGCGGTGGCAAATCCCATCCAGGTCCTTTGCGAGATGATATCCACGCTCATCGATGCGGATGGACGCGTGACCGTTCCCGGCTTCTATGACAAGGTCGTCGAACTGTCGCGTTCCGACAGGAGGCTTCTTGCGAAGGCTCCGTTCGACCTCAAGGAGTACAAGGATTTCCTCGGTGTGCGTGAACTGAGAGGGGAGAAGGGCTATACTCCTCTCGAGCGGACGGGGATACGTCCCTGTCTGGATGTCTGCGGCATCTGGGGCGGTTACACTGGGGCTGGAGCAAAGACCGTGCTGCCTTCCGAGGCACACGCGAAGATATCGATACGACTTGACCCGAATCAGAAGAGCGCGGAAATCACCAGGCTGTTCGCCAGACATTTCAAGGCCATCGCACCCCGGTGCGTCAAGGTTGAAGTCACTCCTTGCGAAGGCGGCGACGGCTTCCTCATTCCGATCAGCTCTTCCGCCTACAAGGCGGCGTCACGCGCCATCTCGGAAGTGTACGGCATCGAGCCTGTGCCCTCACGCGGCGGCGGCAGCATCGCCGTTCTCGCAGAAGTCCAGAAAATACTCGGCATAGATCCACTCCTTATGGGCTTCGGCCTGGAGCGCGACACAATCCATTCGCCCAACGAGAGCTACCTTCTCAAGCAGCTCTTCGGCGGAATGGAATCCATTGCCAAGTTCTATCAGTATTGGGATTGATACTCTACCTTGGCCTAACGAAATTCAGGGACGACTGTATCTTCTCCCTGACGTCAGGATCGATGCGGTAGTTGTCGCACCACTGGCCAAACCTGTCGACGGCGGCCAGAACCCTCTCGATCTTCTCTTTGGGATTATCGACGAAGTTCTCGGCGAACTCCATACAATCGGCTATGGATACTGAAGATTTCTTCCCCATCACTCCGAGCGAATGGATGTAGGCTGAGCGGTCCTCCCAGATGTTCGCGGTGAACATCACGTCATAGGCAGGGGACAGGCGCCAATGTCCCTGCCTGTCCATCGTGAACGAGAAATTCTTGTTGTGGTCGTCGGATACTCCCGCCGCGAAGTTGAACACCATACGGATGAAAAGCTGGTCCCTGTCTTCCTGCGGGAGGTTCAGGGTATTGGTGAGCCATCCGATCTTCATATAGTCGTCGGCACCGGGCATAATGGCCGCAAGGGTTTGGGTGAACACCTTCTCGCCTCCCACGCGGTCGAACCGCTCCGTGATGAAGTGGCTCCTGCCGTCTATCTCCTTCAGGAAACACGGCATCATATTGATTCCCGCCTCCTTTGCCATCTCGTGCCATATCATCTCTATCTCCGAAGTGGGAGACTGCGGGTCCTCCTTGAACTTTATGATGTAATGCTCGAACCCTTCGGGAAGATCGACCTGGCCGGAGCGGAAGATACCGGTATGGGGATTGTAGGCCACGACGGCCTTAGGACGCTTGCCGCCCGCCGATGTGCCGAGGTATATGAGCTTTTTCATCGTGATGCTCTCCTCTGCGGAGAGCGCGGCCCTGAAACGGTCCTGATATACCTCCGACGCGAGGTTTGCAAGGGACGCTATATCCAGGGATTCCTTGTCGTCATCCTCGCCGCATTCCGGCACAAATTCCAGTGCTCCCATCGCTCTCTTGCCGATGTATGAGAGTTTGAGCAGGGGAGTGGAGTCCTTCAGGCTGACCTTGTTGTCGGTCATCCACTTGTCGAAGAGGGTGGATCCCCACTTGTCGGGAAGGGAGTCTGCGATGAACTCGGGAAGTCCCTGGTACAGGTCGCCGGCCTTGCCGTAGAAGGCTGTGGGCATCGTCCGTCCTTTCCGGTGGGTGGACGGACAGATATCATATGGCAGAGAGGTGTACTCCTCGCTGAACTGGAAGACCGAAAGGAGCCTGCCGGCATCCCAGGTGAGCCTGCCTATACAGGTTCCCCAGAGCATCACATCCACTGCTATCGGATTCTTTGTCATACAGAGGCGGATTTATAGTTGGACTTGCAGTTTTTCCGTTTCGCTCCGGACTTGCTGTCGGTAAGGAACGGTGACTCCGGTACATCGGGCACCAGGTCGGCAAACCCCTCCAGCACGCCGCAGGCGCGCATAATCTTGATGAGCGTGCCGATGTTCAGGTCGGAGATGGTCCCGGCCTCGATTCTTTTCACTGAAGCGATGGAGACACCGCTGCGCTCGGCAAACTCCTGCTGGGAGACGCAGCAACTGCGTCTCAGGGCCTTCACCTTGCGGCATATCTCCGTGACTATTGCCTCGTCGCTGAAACCATAGATGGTGTATCTGTCCAGTGTCGTCTTCATTTTAGTATCAAATATGATACAAAAGTAGGGATAATATTTTGAACAAACAAAATATATCCCATTAAAGTATCATAAATGATGCTGATTTAGTGGGCCGCTTCCAGATACTCCCTGATATTCCCCGCAATACCTTCCACCAGACGGACCTGTGCTTCGCGGCTGGCCCAGGCGACGTGGGGTGTCAGGACAAGGTGGTCCGGCCTGGCGCAGTGGAGCAGGGGATTGTCCGAGGGGATGGGCTCCCGGGTGAACACGTCAACTCCGGCTCCGGCTATCGTGCCCGCCCCGACTGCGTCGGAGAGCGCCTGCTCGTCTATGATGCCGCCTCTTGCGGCGTTGATTATCACTGCGCTGCGCTTCATCATTCCGAGTTCGCGGCTGCCGATAAGGCCGCGCGTCTTTTCCGTGAGGGGGCAATGGATGCTGACGATGTCCGATCCGGCGAGAAGCTCCTCGAGCCCCTTCCTTTCATATTCGCTGCTGCGGTCCTTTCCTGAAGCTGAATAATAGATCACTCTCATTCCGAAAGCCGACGCGATGTGCGCCACCTTTGTGCCGATGGTGCCAAGCCCGATGATACCCATCGTCTTGCCGCATAGTTCGAGGTAGGGCCTGGACACGTCAGTGAAGATGGGGCTGCGCGAGTAGCTTCCGTCCTTGACGAAGCCGTCGAAGCGGCGCAGGTCGCAGACCAGTGACAGGGCCATCGCGAAACTCAGCTGCGCCACGCTGTCGGTCGAGTAGCCGGCGACGTTACGGACGGGAATGCCGCGGCGCCCGGCAGCATCGAGGTCGATGTTGTTCACGCCGGTGGCCGCTTCGCAGATCAGCTTGAGCTGCGGCGCTGCATCGATCAGCTCCCCGCTGACGCGGATTTTGTTGACGATCAGTACATCGGCGTCCTTTACGCGCTCCAGGGCCTCTTCCGGAGAGGAAGTGGAGTAACAGACCAGATCTCCCAGCTTCTCGATCGGAGCCAGTGAAGCCGCGCTGAGCGTGGCGGAATCGAGGAACACTATCTTCATACTGATTCTTATTTCCTGCAAAGATAATGCATTTTCTATAAAAGAATTTGTATATTTACAAACTCGACATAATGAAAAAGATACTTTATATAATAATTATTCTGGCGTTTGTATGCGCTTGTGCCGGGGAGCAGGAAACCCCGTTCAGGGGCGGCTCCGGTGGACCTCGCAGCGAACTGACCTTTACCACTGATTTCAGCAAGACCGCGCTTGACGGACGCTCCGTCGCCTGGGCGGAAGGCGACTCCGTGAAGATCCTCTGGCAGGAACGGGTCGAGGATTCCGAGTCGCTTGTCACCTGCTACACCGTAGCTCCCGTGAATGTCTCCACCGGCTGCATCACAGCAAGCGTCGGAGATGCCGCTGACTTTTTCTACGCCGTATATCCCTGCGACGCTGACTGCCGCATAGAAGCTGGCGGGAAAATGTCGCTGACGATCCCTTCGGGCGGAGACGGGTCCTGGGCAAGGGCCCAGTATGCCGTGGCCCGCTGCGGAAAAGACGAAAGGGCCCTTTCTTTCCGTAATGTCTCTAACGTGCTGACGTTCAGCACTTCGGACCCGGCTGTCCGGAATGTCCGCATCAGGCGGATCGGCTCCGGCGGTGCTATGATAGGTACCGAGAGTTTCGGCTTTTCCGCGAATGGGAGTGTCCCTGATGCCTCTCCTGTCCTGAGCAACCAGTATACAGGCAGCAGCCACAGGTAAAAAGCATAGAG
>JAKSKA010000119.1 GCA_024401915.1 Bacteroidales bacterium | reverse complement strand
ATCTCCGTTGTAATCGTCGGGATAGATGAATATCCCGTGATATATCGGATCCTCGATCTTTACACCTCCCCACCAGTTGGTGTACCTGGGCTTTCCGTAGGTCATAGGCCTTTCCTCGAGAAGGTATTTCCATTCAGCATAGGAAAGGGTACGCCATAGGCCGACTCTCCGCTTGCCGTTGACAATGACACCGAAGTCCTTGCGCGGGGTGGTTTCCGTTTCGTTCGTGAATATCACATCTTCCGTAGACGCATACAGTTCAGGATCCGGGAACAATTCCCAAAGGGTGATTTCCTGGAATTTGCTCCAGAAGAAATGGTTTTTGTGAGACGCCAGCCACGTACTGTCTTTCAAAGGATGGTGCTGCCATTGGTGGTCTTCGAAGTAATAGTCATTATCCATCCTACGATCATAAATCCAGCTACCGAGCCAGAGGTTGCCCTGTGAGAAGCGGACCTGCCTGTCTGGCGACACGCTGAACTTCCCGAGAAGCGCTCCTGCAGGCACATCATCCACAGTCACGATACAGAAATCCGTAAGACAGGCGTCCTCGGTCGTCGCAGTGATGGTAGCCGTCCCCTCGGCAACGCCCGTGACATTGCCGGTCTGGTCCACCGTAGCAACGGACTCGTCCGAGCTCTTCCAGATGACATTCTTGTTTTCTGCATCATTGGGAAGAACGGTCGCCGAGAGCTTGAATGAGACATCAGGTTCCAGATCCAGGGTAATATAGTTAAGCCTTATGCTTGTCGGCATATGCGAAACATCCAGGAAGGCAGATTCATTCGATATGGTGTTGCATCTGATTTCAGGCATATTGAACGGACCTGTCTTGCGGATGCGTCCGTCACTGAAGACGAAATCGATCCCGAGGTCTTCGTATTTCCCGGCAGGAACGGCAATATTGAAAGATTTGACTGCTTTGCCTATGTGGACATTGTCCAACCGAAGGGTGATGCCGCCGTTCGAAGCGCCTGTCATCACAGCCTTGCCGGCCGTCACGACAAACTCACCGCTAAGCGGCTTTTTGGCATCAGCGATCCTTATTTCCGCCAATTCTATGTTCTTCTCCGATGCCGTGACGTCTATCCGGAGTATGGACCCGAGACTGGAGAAACAGACGGTCTCGGAGCCATTCCCGGAGATGTTCCGGCTGACATACATCGGAATGGACTGGCCGTCCGTCTGGACCGCAGGCCATTCATAATGGTCGCCGACCCTCAGGGAAGCCGGGGAGAAAATCTCCACGTTCCCGGACAACATAACCCCGGCCGGATTGGCTTCGGCGTCGAGGGACTGGATGAAGGTACCTCTGGAGGTTCCCGCTCCGGCAATGATGCTGAAGTAGTCATTGTTCTCGCCGTCGGTTACGAACAGACGGTCCATATCATCCCAGAGGACTTCATAACGGATGGCGCCGCGGGACTTGGTATTATCGCCGACGGTCGTTGCCTCGGCGTTGATCAACGCCCTTCCGGAGCCGAATCCACCGAGGAGTTCTTCCTTCTCTTTGCAGGATACGGCGGATGCAAACGCAACCACCAGGCCGATCGCCAATGTTCTTTTCATATCTTTGTCTATTCCAATATTCAATAATTCCTATGTTCTGTCGAGAGATACTCGTCGAAGAGCTCGAGACACCTGTCGCGCCCGAACTCCACAAGATAATCCCCGAGCTTCCTGCGTCCGCCCATCAGGTCGTCGAACTTGGCGTCGCGGAAGCCTATCTTCTCGTTGTCGGCTATGGTGCAGCCGTAATATATCCTGTCGATGTTGGCCCACATACACGCACAGAGGCACATAGGGCAGGGCTCGCCTGTGGTATATATCTCGCAACCGGAGAGGTCGTGGGTGCCGAGACGCGAGCAGGCGTCCTCGATGGCGACCATCTCGCCGTGCCTGGTGGGGTTCAGATCCGCAAGCACCCTGTTGTGGCCGCGTCCCACGACCTCGCCGTCCTTCACGATGATGGACCCGAAAGGCCCTCCGTGGCTGGCGTTTATGCCATTACGCGCTTCCGCGATGGCCATATTCATAAATTTTCCGTTCATTCTCCTTACATTTCCTGCCGGTCGGTTCCGGTGCATAATGAGAGGGCCGCCGAGCGTCCTGCAAGCGCGCCGCTGCAGAATGCGCTCTGGAGATTGTACCCTCCCGTGTCACAGTCAATATCTACCAGCTCGCCGCAGAAATACAGGCCGCCCACAAGGCGCGACTCCAGCGTCTTCGCCATCAGCTGCTCCGTCGCGACCCCGCCCGCCGTGATGACCGCTCTCTCGTAGCCGACGTGGCCGGCAATATCGAAACGCCAGTCCTTCAGGCACTTGGCTATCGTCACGAGGTTCACCCACACCTTGGTTTCCGTACGCGAGCGGCGTTCGAGGGTGAGGATGCCGGGACAGGTCTCCGTAAATGCGGGTATCATCTCGCGCGGGAGCAGCTTGCCGAGCAATATGCGGCATTTCTCCTTTTCACGCAGTCCCCTGCTCCTCGGGTCCCTGTCGACGTCCTGCCAGAGCTGCTTGACCCGGGCCGTCAGCTCGGTCAGCTCCACTCCCGGCTTCATATCTATGGACAGCGAAACAGAGGAACCGTTCACCATCGCCTTCACCGCCTTGCGGCTCAGCTGGAAGCCCACGGGCCCCTCGATGCCGCCGTCCGTGAAATCCACGTCCCCGAACAGCGACTCCGCCTCCATTCCGTCGATCAGCAGTGTGCAGCCCACGTTCTTGAGCTGCAGCCCGCAGAGCGACTCTCCCAGGGCGGAAAGAGGGTTGCTGCGGTCTATGTGCCACTTCGTCACGCCTTCGCTGCCATCCTTGTAACCCTGGGGGACCAGGGCGGTCAGTGACGGGAAGGTGGGCACGAGCTTGTGGCCGAGGGCCTCAGCCCAGCGGTAGCCGTCGCCGCTGCTTCCGGTAGCGGGGTAACTGAGGCCGCCGGTAGCCACGATGAGCTTGCGGCAGAGCCACTCCCGACCGTCGGTGAGGCTGACGCGGAAACCTCCGCTCCTGTGGGCCGTGGCCTCAACCCGTTCGACGGATGAGACTTCGGCTTCGCATTCTATCTTCACTCCGGTGCCGTGGCACGCATTCACAAGCGTATCGACGACTTCCGAAGAGTGGTAGGACGCCGGGAACGCCCTGTCGCCACGTTCCACCACAGTCTTCATCCTGTAGGATTCGAAGAAGTCCACGACGGCCTGTGGCGGCATATTGTGGAAGGAAGGCTTGAGGAAGTCCTGACGGCTGCGAATATGGCCGGAGAACTCGTTCCAGGGCTTCACGTTCGTGAAATTGCACCTTCCCTTGCCAGTTATCATTATCTTGCGGCCGGGCCTGGGCATCTTCTCCAGCACGCAGACCTGCAGGTCCCTGTCGGCATCCGCGGCGCTGCGGGCTGCGGACCAGGCGGCCATCAGTCCTGATGCGCCGGCACCAATGACAAGGATATCGGCCTTCATATATCTTAGATACTATCGAAGATCAGCGGCAGGATGTCATCCACCTTCTCGAACTTCCAGCAGCGGTTCGCGCCGACCATAATCACGGACAGCGGCTTCCCTGCCTTTGTCTGATACTGTGCCATGACCTGGCGGCAGGCACCGCAGGGTGTGGCCGGTTCAGCGGCAAGACGGCCGTAGACACCGCCGGCGAGGGCGATGCTGCGCATATCCTTGTCGGGATATTTCGCGCTTGCGGCGAACATTGCGGTACGCTCCGCGCACAGACCCGAAGGGAATGCCGCGTTTTCCTGATTCGCTCCACGGACTATCTGCCCGTTCGACATACGCACTGCCGCGCCCACGTGAAAATGGGAATATGGAGCATAAGCGCTGCCCATTGCGGCAACGGCTTCGGCTGCCAGCTCGCGGTCTTCGGGATTCATCTCCTCGATCGAACCGTATTCCTCGAAGGCCAGCTTTATTTCTTTCTTTTCCACCATATCTGTTTTATAGCGTAGAATTTTTCAAATATAGGAAATTTTCTTGAAAATCACGAAATTTGCGGCCGCACAAGACACACGAGAGATGAAAGAGTTCGATATAGTCTGCCCGCTCACGAGGGAGCCGAGGCTCAAGGAGATAGAAGCCGCTGCCGGCGGGCTGAAATGGGTATTGAGAAAAAGATCCATAGATGCTCGCAAAGATCCCGTATGGCGCTATCACTATGAGGCGTACACTCCCGGGGAGGAGATTCCGGAACCTGCTATGGCAGCCTTCCGGGACGTTTCCGGCGCGGATGGTGTCATCGTCGTGGGCTCCGGCCCCGCCGGGATGTTCGCGGCTCTCGAACTGCTCACGCTGGGCCTGAAGCCCATAGTGCTCGAGCGCGGCCGCAACGTCCACGAGCGCAAGGTCGATATGGCCGCCCTGTCCCGCGAGGGCAAGGTGGACCCTGATTCCAACTACTGCTACGGCGAGGGAGGCGCAGGTGCATTCTCCGACGGCAAGCTCCACACCCGCTCGACGAAACGCGGTGACGTCAGGGTCGTGCTCCAGCGGCTGGTGGAGTTCGGCGCGTCGCGCGACATACTCATCGACGCCCATCCCCACATAGGCTCCGACAAGCTCCCGACGGTCGTCGAGAACATCAG
>JAKSKA010000118.1 GCA_024401915.1 Bacteroidales bacterium | reverse complement strand
TCATCCAGTGCCCTACAGAAACGGTGAAGAAGGAACTCGAACGCTTCAATTTCAAAGCCGAACTTCGCGTGATATCCAACGGCACGAAGATCAAGAAAGAGCCTGTGGCGACCTCGCCCGAGACCGACCCTTACCTTATTCTGATGACGGGACGCTATTCCAACGAAAAGGATCCTCTGACCCTTCTCGAGGCGATGAAGTACAGTCGTCACGCCCGTGAGATACAGCTCGATTTCGCAGGCCGTGGTCTGCTTGAGCCCAAGATGCGCAGAGCAGGGGATAAACTCGTCAGGCAGGGGATACTGAAGTATCCTCCACGTCTCGGCTTCCATTCGCCGGATGAGTTGAAGACCCTGTCGGCGGACGCATATCTCTACATACATTGCGCGATAGTCGAGGTCGAGGGTCTTTCCTGCCTCGAGGCCATCCGTGACGGCGCAGTGCCCGTGATTTCACAGGCGCCCCTGTCCGCCACGTCCCAGTTCGCCCTTGTTCCCGAGTCCCTTTTCCCTGCCAAGGACCCCCGCGCCCTTGCGGAGCGTATCGACTGGTGGATCGAGCATCCCGAAGAGCGTCAGCGCATGAGTCTGGAGTATGCGAAGTCCGCGCTCAACTACGACGTTCAGAAAACTATCCAGGCCCTCATCCAGATGTATAACGACGCGCTTTCGCGCCAATAAAAAAAGAGGCACCTTTGTGAGGTGCCCCGAGGGAAAGAAATATTCCAACCTAGTTGGTCATGGGGTCGGAATGATCGACCCAGATGAGCTTGGAAGTGTCATAGCCGCGGCGCCGTGCCTCGTCGAGTATGGTTGTCATAATGTCTTTCGTCACCTTCGGTGAGCGTGAGAGTATCCACAGATACTTGTCGCTTCCGGAGCCTACCAGCGCATACTTGTAGTCGGAGGTAAGCATCAGTACCCTGTAGTCGGAATAGAACGGTCCGAAGAAGGAAACCCTCAGCAGGGCGGGCTGCTCGATGATGTTCGGGACGAAGGCCTTGCCGGTCGAACTCTTGAACTTGCCGTCCTTGAGGCCGGAGTTCAGGACACGTATCGTGCCGTTGGGGTTGAGGGAGTAGTGGGCCTGGGTGAAGTCCATCCCGCGCTCGAAGCTGTGGTCGAAACGGGCTATCTCATACCAGGTGCCAAGGTAGCGGTTCAGGTCGAGTGACTTGATGGGGATATTGTTCAGTTTGTCCTTCTGGGCAAAGAGGCAGAACGGTGCGATCATAGCTGCGAGAATTATGGTTGTTAAACGTTTCATGGCATTGAAGATTTTCGTTTTGTTTTCAGTGTGAATGTGTTATGGGCAGTCTTTTGGCCGGCTGGCTGTAAGAGGGCTACTTTTCGTCATTCAATGCACTGGCAATCACGTACTTGCGCTCGGCAAGCTCGCGGTCGAGGGCGCGGAGTGAGACGAGGTCCGTGGCGGCCTTGAAGAGTTGTACTTGCTCGTCGGCGTTGTCCTCTTCCTCCACCTGCTCGTCGACGAACCACTGCAGACGGCTGAGCGTTGCGAAGTCGCCTTCTTCGATGGCAAGGCGTACCAGGTCATTGATCAGGGCGGTGACTTCACGCTCGTGCTTGAGGGTGTCGAGGAACATCTCGAGAGGGCTTTCCCACACCTTCTTCACGTCGTCGATCTGATAGAGTTCCACCCTCGCGCCCACGTCGTTAAGGTATTTCTGGAAGATTCTGGCGTGGTCCTGTTCTTCGAGCCATTGTACGAAGAACCAGTTTGCGATGCCCTTCAGGGCCTTTGCCTCGGCGTCCATCGACATCGAGAGGTAGAGATATGCTGACCAGAGTTCGGCATTTATCTGTCTGTTGATTGCTTTACGCATTTTATTGGAGATCATGTTTTTGTGTTTTTAATGGTTATTGTTTTCTTTGTTTGTAAGCGGTGCCGGAGCACCGCCTTCCGTTACCAGCAGCGGAAGAAATGACAGATGCCGCTGCCTCCGCTCTTCGTCGAGCAGTTGTCGCCGCCCTTGCTCTCCTTGCCTGTGCCGCAGGCGCTTTTGCCCGTGCCGCAGCAACCTTTTTTCTTGCCGCTCGTTTCGCAGCCCTCGCCGGTGTCGCAGCCGTCATCGCCGCAGGCGCACTTCAGGTCATCGAACCGGCCTTTGCAGTCGAGGCACCAAAGACCGTGGATGTTGCAGTAGGAATAGACTGCAGTGATCTTGTCCTTGCAGCCGCAGAAGAATGCCTCGGGCTTTCCTGTGGGGTCGAGCATGCGGAGCTGGCCGCCGCTGAGGGTTTCGAGGTAGATGAAAACAATGTGATGCTGGAGTTCCGCAGGATGGAGGGTCGAGCCGACTCTGACCCTGACGGTGCAGTCATTAACCTTTTCGATGACGGGCAGGTGTTTCTCGTCCACGCCGTCGAAGGAGTTGGCCTTGAGTTCGACCATCGATTCGCCGCAGCAAACCGGGGTGACACCGCTGTCTACAAATTTAACGACAACGTTACCACAATGTTTGCAGAAAAAGAATTTTGTTGCCATAATTTTGAAAAATTAAAAGTTAATTAGTTTTGTACCGTCGCAGCATTTGCTTTTGACGGTGCAAAGATATGTCAGTGCAAACCCCGTTTTCAAGGATTTTTGTGAGTTATTTTCTATCTAAACTATTGATTTTGTCAATAGATTAATCTATCTTCGCCGAAACAGCCGTAGGCTGTAGAGAATTTTGCTATGGAACTCAGACAACTCAAATATTTCGTGGCCGTGGCGGACGCGCTGAATTTCTCCGATGCGGCCGACAAACTTTGCATCACGCAGGGTACGCTTTCGCAACAGATCAAGCAGCTTGAGGACGAACTCGGAACATCGCTTTTCCACCGCACTTCGCGCAGCGTCTCGCTGACGGAGGAGGGGGCGGAGATGCTGCCCCTGGCCATCAAGACCCTGGAGTCCTCCTACGATTGCCGGCTGAAGATCTCGGACCTGAAAAAGTCGCTCTCAGGCACACTGAACATAGGTCTGACATCCTCTTTCAGGGAGATGGCGACGGACACGATGCGAAGCTTCATCAAAGAGCATCCCGGGGTGAAACTGAACGTCTATTACAAGACTGCTACGGAGCTTCTGGAGATGCTGCTTCGGCGTGAGATCGACATCTGCCTCGCCTTCAAGCCCTCGGCTTTCTACGAAGAGATCGAGTCTGAGAAACTGTTCGAGTCACGGCTGAGCGCAGTGATGAGGAAAGACCATCCTCTCTCCGGCAGGAAGACGTTGTCCATAAGCGAGATAGAACAGCAGAGCATAGCTCTTCCCGGGTCCGGCCTGCAGGCGCGCCGCACCTTCGAGAAGTTCCTCAACGTCCAGACGAGCAATCTCGACGTCCACGTCGAACTGAACGACCCGAACACCATACTCGACCTGCTTCACGGCACCAATCTCATTGCGCTTCTCTCCTCGGCCGCCGTCGGCCTGGAACCCAATCTCGTAGCCATCCCCCTGGAGGGCATCAACGGTGCGATGACCGGCTGCGTCCACTGGCTCAAAGGCGCGTACCGCAAGAAGTCGGCTGTGACCTTTGTCGATATGCTCCGCGATTCCGCTGTCATCAACCGGATTATGGGTATGTAGATTGCCCTTGTTTTTCCGCTGAAAATTGCTTAATTTTGTCTGTTAAAAGCGGGCTCTTATTATGTTCACATAATAAACTGATAATCAGTCAAATCCCGCAGGCGTCCACCATCACTCTGTGACAGGCGGCCGCGAAGCGCGCTCCGGCACAGGCATAAAATTGCATCGAATTTTGTAAAAAAGAGCACGCAAAATCAAGAAACTACGCGAATGACAACACTCCTCAAACACCTGACGGCCCTTGCAGCTGCAGCTACGATGATGCTGGCCGTATCGGCCCCTGCACGTGCGCAGCTGGGTGACCTCAAGTTCGGCTCCTACAAGGTGACATCCGTCGTCCCCACGAGCTTCACCAGCCTCGACGGCACGGTGGCCATCTCTGTGACCAACCCCGTCTCGAAGATTACGATCACCGGCATCAGCGGTGTGGTGTACAAGGGCGACGTCCCCTTCCTCATCGGCAGCGCCGATGACGTTGTCATCCCCTCCGGAACCACCAACCTCGCCGTCACGGGCCACGCCGCCCTCGAATCGGTGAGCTCCCTCTTCGCCCTCGTGCGCAACCCCACCATCGACCCAGCCGCCTACACCATCGACGTCAAGGCCGACATCCGCATCCGCGGCCGCAAATACCCCGTCGAGAAGAAAGGCATCCCCCTCAGCCGCATCCTGAAGAGGTAATCCTGTACGGTAAAGCAAAATCTACGATTAGTGAGCATCTTACTTATATTTTTTATTATTTGGATTCCAAAAGAATTGGTATATTTGCACCGGAAAGGGTTGCGCCGGCCGTTTCGGACGTAAGGGAAAGGATCGAACCTGAGGCACTACCCGTCGATGTGGCCCCTTTCTTTTTCTTCAGGTAACTCTTGGGAGTTAACCGGCTTTTTCCTAAAGCGCATACCTCAATCATAGACAGACGGCCGTCTGTGCATTCAAGTGCAAGCTGAAAATTGTGACCATTGGCATTTTCGCCTACATATGTAATCACATCCGGGTGCATAAGAATATCAGCAATGCTGCGAATATCTTCAATTGTTAACGGAATTTGCTTACGTCTGTCGCTTTCATTCCTGCCGT
>JAKSKA010000117.1 GCA_024401915.1 Bacteroidales bacterium | reverse complement strand
CGCGCCAACGAGCTGCTCGGAGAGCTGGCGTCCACCAGGGAGGCGACTGACCGCCGTGGCAAGACGGTCGCTCCACGACTCGCGGGAGGCACGACAGGCCGCGTGAGCGCTGCGAATTCCTACGACGACCCGACCTACATTCCCAATCCCTCCGACCTCGGCAGGGGCAGCATCTCCGTCGGATTCGGGCACGCATCGAAGCGCGAGGAGGGTGCGGCATACGTGGACGGCTACATCCAGGCCGACCTCGCCGCCGTACTGCAGGATCCCGTCATACGGTCGATGTCGCGCAGTCAGGTGGAGAAGATGGTGGAAGAGGACCGCAAGCGTATGAAGGAAGCCGCCGCGCAGCTCGACTTCACTACCGCAGCCCATTACAGGGACGAAATGTGGGCCCTCGGGGAGTATCTCAAAGTCTGGAAAGATCTTTAATAACCAATCAATATCATTATGAAGAGAATCTTTATTTTCCTGATTGCAGCCGCCTTGACAGTCTCGGCGACCGCAGCCAACCTTACACCGAAGAACGCCGTCTATTCGTACAAGGAAGCGTCCGAACTCACCCTGGTGGGAAAACTGATGCCCGGAATGACGGAGAACCCCTACCACCGCATCGACACCACGCGCTACAAGGGCTTCACGAAGAAGGAGAACCTCCAGGTCCGTATGACCTCCGGTATGGGTTGCGTCTTCAAGACCAACTCCACCAGCATCAGGATCCTCACCGACTTCGCCTATGCATCGAAGGGCTCGAACACCAATCTCTACTCCGCCCAGGGATATGACCTCTATATCCTCCAGGACGGCAAATGGCTCTGGGCCGCTTCCGGTGTCCACAACACCAAGCACCCCGAAAAGCCCCTCACCATCATCAGGAATATGGACGGTAGCGAGCATACCTGCCTGCTCTATTTCCCGCTATACAGCTCGGTGAACTCCATCCAGATCGGAGTTGAGGAGGACGCAAGCCTCAAGAAGGTCCCGAATCCTTTCCGTCACCGCATCGCCATCTTCGGCTCGAGCTACACCCACGGTTCAAGCACCAGCCGCCCGGGAATGGCCTATCCCGCACAGTTCTCCCGCCACACCGGACTGCAGATGCTCTCCCTCGGTTGCAGCGGCAACAGCAAGCTCCAGAGCTATTTCTGCACGGCACTCTGCGACGTCGATGCTGACGCATTCGTGTTCGACGCATTCTCCAATCCTTCCGCAAAGCAGATCAGAGAGCGCCTTATGCCCTTCATCGACAGGCTTGTAGAAGCACATCCCGGCAAACCCCTCATCTTCCAGCAGACCATCTACCGCGAGGCGCGCAATTTCAACACAGCCATCGAGGAGAAGGAAAGGGACAGGGCTGAAACCGCTCGCAAGATGATGGATGCGCTCAAGGGCAACCCCAAATACAAGGACGTATATTACATCATCCCCTCAACGGGCGACTCCCACGAGAACACAGTTGACGGAACGCATCCCGACAACCACGGTTACACCCTCTGGGCCGAGTCCATCGAGCCCCAGATACTTGAGATCCTTGCGAAATACGGAATAAAGTAGTCTGTAGCTACTTCTTCTTAGCGCGCGCCCTGCGGTCGAGTTCGGACTGGAAGGCGCGCGCATTCTTTTCGTGCGCGGAGAGCGTCTTCGCGAACACGTGGGTGCCGCTGAAGTCAGGGTTGGCGCAGAAATAAAGATTGCCGCTGCGTCCGGGCCTGCCGTCGGCAGTTCCGAAGTCCGCATTCAGGACAGCGTCGATATAGGTCTTGTCAGGCACGTTGATGGGTCCCGGAGGAAGACCTGCGTGACGGTATGTATTGTATGGCGAATCGACGGCGAGATGCTTCTTCAGGATACGCGAAGGCTTGTAGTCGAAGCACCAGGCAACGGTGGGGTCGGCCTGCAGCATCATCCCTGTCTTCAGGCGGTTCAGATAGACTCCGGCCACGCGGGGCATCTCCTCCTTGTTATGGGTCTCCCCCTTGACGATTGATGCAAGTATGCTGACCTGCATCTTCGTCAGCCCCAGCCTGTCGGCCTTTTCGAGCCTCTCCGTTGTCCAGAAGGCATCGTAGGCCTGCTTCTGGCGCTGGAGTATGTCCTCCACCGATGCGGACCAGTACATCTCGTAGGTGTCGGGGATGAAAAGGGCGAAGACGGTTCTTGGTGTCACGTCGTAGAGCGAAAGCAGTTCCTCGTCATCGAGCGCGCGACGGAAGCTGGCTAAGTCCAGCATCATCTGCGAAGCCACTTTTGCCGCAAGGGCGTCCTTTGAGCGGAGAGAGCCGGACAGCGTGAGTTTCACGGGCGTCTGCCAGCCGTTGTTGAGCATCCGCGCCACCTGGACGCTCGAATTGCGCGGCGCGATGCGATAGAAGCCGGGCTTTATGTATTTGTCAACTTCCTTCGTCTTGAAGACGCTCGTCAACGACTTCCTGTTGCGTATGGTGCACTGCTTGGAAATCAACCTGACGATGTCGTCGGACTTCATTCCGGGACGCACGTATAGAAGGGCGTGATCCCCGAAGTTCGGCATCCTGTTATCGCGGAACCAGGTCCAGCCCACGACGGCGCTGAGCAGCAGCACGACGGAAAGGGCGGAAATGTAAAGCCACTTCTTCATATTCAGCGGCCCAGGACTATGGTGTCGCCCTCACCGGGCTGGTACTCCTTGTCGAACTTGTTCAGCTTGCGTATCGCCTTCTCGCGCACTGCGAAACGCTGGCAGATGGAGTGGAGCGTCTCCCCTTCCCCGCTGACGACGTATTTGTCTATGCCCTTGGCGGCCCTGGCCTTCTTGCGCTGCAGATAGACCACTTCCCCGACTTCCGGCTGGACCTCGGGGCCCACCTCGTTGAAAAGCCGTATCTCCTTGCGGAACAGGTTATTGGCAGCGGCGATGGATTCGTACGTATCGCCTGCAACCGCATACACGAAGCAGACTCCGTTGGTCTCCATAATAGGACTCGAAAGCGAGAACTTCACTGTCTCGTCATACTTCCTCTCGGCACGTGAGGAAGGAGCTGTCCTTGCGGGACGCGGCTTCTCCAGCTCGAGAGGGGTCTCCGGTTCCACCGTGACACCGGTGTCGAAGCGATAGAGCCTGTAATCCTCGATATATCTCACCAGCTCGGATGCATCCTCCGGATCCGCTGCGTAACCCGCCGCCTCCAGACCCGTGGCCCATCCCTTGTAATCGGTGGTGGCCAGGTCGAAAAGAGGCTTGTACCTGTCCTGATAGCGCAGGAAATCGGAATGGTCACGGAAAGACTCCTCGGGATTATCGTAAACCCTGAAGCACTCGTTCTTCTTGTCGTCGTCGTGGAAATACTTCCCGCCCTTCCAGTCCTTATGGCACTTGATACCGAAATGGTTGTTGGTTGCTATGGTCAGCGTCGACTGTCCGCAGCCCGATTCGAGCATTCCCTGGGCGAGGGTCACGCTGGCGGGCACGCCCGTGCGCTGCATCTCGCTGACAGCGATATCCGAATACCTTTCTATATATCTGTCCTGCGGAGTATTGCCCGCGGACATCGCCAATACGGCGGCAAGCAGTATCAAAGCCAAACGTTTCATACGGCTAAGGTAGTAAAATATACTTATATATTAAAACTGTCGCCGTCCCTGGCGGCGGTAGTTGCCGGAAAAATATCCGTGCATTCCTTGAGATAGGCGTCGAAATCCACTATCCTCGAGGAGTAATGTCCCACTATGAGACGTCCGGCGCCGGCTTCGAGGGCGCAGCGCGCAGCATCCGCAGTGGTCGAATGAAAACGCTGCACGGCCTTGTCGGCCATATCGTTCTGGTATGTGGCCTCGTGGAAAAGCACGTCCACGCCCCTGACCCATCCCGGGAGTTCGGGAAAGGCCATAGTGTCGGAGCAATAGGCATAGGACTTGCCCCTGTACTCCGGATTCTCCTTGAGATGGCGTTCGCTGACGATTTCGTCGAAGCGGTAGCCATAGCACTCTATCTTGTGTTTCAACGGGAAGGCGCTGACCCGGACAGCCTTGGAGATATGGACGATCTCGGGTTCCTTCATCGTGAGGGGATGGAATACTATTTCGAAATTCGTCCCTTCCCCGAACCAGTTCCTGTAGAAATTCAATATGTTGCCGAGAGGCTGCGGCCCATAGATATCCAGTTTGCCGGTTCTTCCGTACATTGCGAGGGAGTTCAGGAAACCGAAGAGCCCGAAGACGTGGTCTCCGTGGATATGGCTGATGAATATGGCCTCCACCTTCATAAAGGAAAGATGGCAGCGGCGCATCATCTGCTGGCAGCCCTCGCCGCAGTCTATAAGAAACAAGCGCCCGTTTGCAGCGAGCATCTGGGCGCTTGGATTTCTATCAGAAATGGGCATAGCCGAAGCTGTGCCCATTGTTGTGAGAGTGAAATTCATAAAGCATTATTCGCCTTTCTCGAGTTTCTCCTTGAGAGCTGCAAGAGCGTCGATGTCACCGAGGGTCGTCTTCTCGACGTTGGTGTTGACCTTCTTGATAGCCTTCTTGGTTGACTCGGCTTCAGCGACAGCGGCCTTCTCCTTGACCTCGGCGTATGTGCGGAGGTGGCTGAGGAGGATCCTGTGGTTGGAGCGGCGGAGCTCGATGACCTTGAATGCGAGAGTCTCGCCTGCAACTGCCTGCTTGCCGTCTTCCTTGACGAGCTCGCGGGTGAACGCGAAGCCTTCGTTGTCGCCTTCGAGGGTGATGTTTGCGCCCTTGTCAGTGATGGAAGCGATGGTAGC
>JAKSKA010000116.1 GCA_024401915.1 Bacteroidales bacterium | reverse complement strand
CTTGAGGTCTATCTCCTCGTGGGCGACGTTCATATCCCCGCATACCACGACTCCCTTCTTTCCGGCAAGCGTGCAGAGGTATTTCCTGAACTCGTCCTCCCAGGCCATGCGCCATTCAAGTCGCCTTAGCCCGTCCTGGGAATTGGGCGTATAGACGTCCACAAGGTAGAAGTCTTCCATTTCGAGCGTTATCACACGCCCTTCGTGGTCGAATTCGTCAACCCCGATCCCATAGCTGACGGAAAGGGGCTGGTGCTTCGTGTAGATGGCAGTCCCTGAATAGCCTTTCTTGTCGGCGTAGTTCCAGTACGAGCTGTAGCCGGGGAACTCCAGGTCTATCTGTCCCGCCTGGAGCTTTGTCTCCTGAAGGCAGAAGAAATCGGCGTCGAGGCCGAGGAAGATGTCGGAAAATCCTTTCCCGCAGACGGCCCTCAGACCGTTCACATTCCAACTGATAAGTTTCATAGAGGCAAAATTAACGATAATTTTTGTTATCTTCGCATTTCAAACTGCATTGGTTGAAATGAGAACACTTCTTCTAACAAATACGCTTTCACGCAAAAAGGAGGTCTTCACTCCCGTGAATCCCGGTCACGTCGGGATGTATGTCTGCGGCCCCACCGTCTATGGAGACGCCCATCTCGGACACGCGCGTCCCGGCGTCACCTATGATGTGCTGAGCAAGCTCCTGCGCCATCTCGGCTACAAGGTGCGCTATGTGCGCAATATCACCGACGTCGGCCATCTCGAGCACGACGCCGACGAAGGGGAGGACAAGATAGCAAAGAAGGCCCGTCTGGAGCAGCTCGAGCCGATGGAGGTCGTCCAGAGCTACACGCTGCGCTATCACGATGCGATGCGCAAGCTCAACGTCGCCCCTCCTTCGATAGAGCCGCGTGCCAGCGGCCACATCCTCGAGCAGATCGAGGCGGTGAAGAAGATCATCGCCGCCGGTTATGCCTACGAGAGCAACGGGAGCATCTATTTCGACGTGAAGAAGTACAATCGCGACCACCATTACGGTATCCTCAGCGGCCGCAACCTCGAGGATACGCTGGAGGGCACGCGCGAGCTGGACGGACAGAGCGACAAGCGTGCTCCTTTCGACTTCGCGATATGGAAGAAAGCCGAGCCTGAGCACATTATGCGCTGGCCTTCACCCTGGGGCGAGGGCTTCCCGGGCTGGCATCTCGAGTGCTCCGTGATGGGCGAGAAATACCTCGGCCACGAATTCGACATCCACGGCGGCGGAATGGACCTGATGTTCCCCCACCACGAATGCGAGATCGCGCAGAACGTTGCGTCGCGCGGCACCACAGGCGTCCACTACTGGGTCCACAACAATATGATCACCATCAACGGGCAGAAGATGGGCAAGAGCCTGGGCAACTTCATCACTCTTCCCCAGCTTTTCAGCGGCAGCCACCCGAAACTGGAGCAGCCCTACAGCCCGATGACCATACGTTTCTTCATCCTTCAGGCGCACTATCGCGGAACGCTCGACTTCTCGAACGAGGCGCTTCAGGCTGCCGAGAAGGGACTCAAACGCCTGCTTCAGGCCGCAAAGGACCTTTATGCGATGGCGGGCCGCAAAGCCCCCCGCTATGAATACGGGGAGGAGGCTTTCGGCATCGCTCCCGACAGCTGCAAGGCTGACAGCGCAGAGGTCAAGGCGGTTTTCGACGGCATCTACGACGCCCTTTGCGACGATATGAACACCCCTGTCGCCCTCTCCCACATTTCCGAGGCGGTGAGGATCATCAATTCCGCCAAGGCCGGGAGCGTCAAGCTCAGCGGCAACGATCTTGACACGCTCGCGCAGCTCTTCGACGACATCGTGTTCGGAGTGCTCGGGCTCAAGGACGAGGATGCCGGCGACGGCGCGCAGACACGTGTCATCGACGGACTGATGGGGATGGTGCTGGAGAGCCGTGCCGCCGCAAAGGCCGCAAAGGACTGGACCACATCGGACCACATCCGCGACACCCTCAAGGCGCTGGGAATCCAGGTCAAGGACACCAAGGACGGCGTCGAGTGGACGATCGAATAGTTCCGCAGGGACACCGGATCAAGGGATATGACAAGCGCCGGACTCAGGTCCGGCGCTTCGCTTTGTCTGGTGATTCCGACGCGATTCGAACGCGTGACCCACAGCTTAGAAGGCTGTTGCTCTATCCAGCTGAGCTACGGAACCAGGCCATTTCCAAATCCCCATAAGAGGGAAAGGACTGCAAAGATAACAAATTAGTTCCTGAAAACAATAGAAAAGGGCTCTGACTTTTAATCGATTATTAGCCGCTGCTGATTTTGGCGAAGATGAGAATAATTTGTAATTTTACGCTTATGAAAAAGATCATCATCGTTTTTGTCTGTGTCTGTGCGTGCCTGACCCTTTCCGGAAAGCAGAAAAAGGACCAGCGGCTCCAGAGCACGGGTTTTGTTTATCTCCAGAACTGTTTCTCCCAGGTGGACGCCACCCAGAAGGCCATCCACCGGTTCGCGGAGGTGGGATACAAGGAGTACAGGAGCGCCGAACTGCTTGAGAACATCCTCGAGAAGGAAGGCTTCAAGGTGGAGAGGGGCGTCGCCGGCATCCCTACGGCATTCGTGGCCACTTTCGGCAGCGGCAAGCCCGTCATCGGCCTGCTCGGCGAGTACGATGCGCTTCCCGGCCTCTCCCAGGACACCTGCGGCTTCAAGCGCCCCATCGTTGAAGGTGAAGCCGGTCACGGCTGTGGCCACAACCTTATCGGCACCGCACCCTGCTACGCTGCGATCGCTATCTCCAAATGGCTCGCAGAGGGCCACACCGGCACCGTCATCTACTTCGGCTGCCCGGCGGAGGAAGGCGGCGGCGGAAAGGCCTATATGACGCGTGACGGCGTGTTCAACGGCTGCGACGCAATCCTCCAGTGGCATCCCGGCAAGAAGAACAGGGTGAGCCTGAATACGGGTCTGTGCAGCCTGAACGTGATGTTTACGTTCTCGGGAAGCTCGGCCCACGCGAGCGGCAGCCCCTGGAAGGGCCGGTCAGCGCTGGATGCCGTCGAGGCGATGGATTATATGACCAATATGATGCGCGAGCATATGAAGCCGGACTGCCGTATGCACTATGTCATCCTCAATGGCGGCGAAGCTCCCAACGTCGTGCCCGACAAGGCGGTCGTGAACTACTACTTCCGCAGCCCCGACGTGAACGATATGATGGAACTCTTCCACCGCGCCGTAAAGGCGGCAGAGGGGGCGGCGATGGGCACTGGCACCAGGATGAGCTATGAGATCATCAACGGCAATTACGCCATTATGGCAAACGAGCAGCTCAGCCGCATCGTGCTGGAGAACCTCAAGACCGTCGGCGGAGTGAAGCTGGATGAGCGCGAGAAGGCGCTCTGCCTGGAGATTCTCAAGAACTCGGGCAGCAAGGACAAGTCCGTTCTCTCGAATTTCGAAACGATAGTTCCCGAAGTAGAGCCGCTCAAGTCCAGCGGCGGCTCTTCCGATGTGGGCAACGTGTCCCAGGTCGTGCCTCTCCACAAGCTCAATGTTGCCTATTCGGTTGCGGGCGGCGGCCATTGCTGGCAGAACACCGCCGTCAGCGGCACCACAATCGGCACCAAGGTCAGCCTCGTGGCAGCCAAGACGATGTACCTCACCGCTCTCGACCTTTATACGGACAAGGCGAAGATGAAGGCGGTGCGTGACGAATTCGAGGCAGTCCACGGCCCCGGCTACAAATACGTTCCGCTGGTTGGCGACCGCAAGGCGCCCCTTGATTACCGCGACGCGAAGTAGGGCGGGTACGCTCTCTTTTTGCATATTTGCCGATGCAGAAGTTGCGATCTTCATCCGAACCCAGCCGAAGTCGAATAGCACGCCGTCCGGCCGACGCAATACAAAAAAGGTGACCTTCATCGTGAAGGCCACCTTTTTCATAAGTATATCCAGCGGCTTAAAGCTCGTTGAGCTCGCTTGCCATATCGTCGTTGCGACCGACGATGATGTCCTGGTAGTCCTTGAGACCCGTTCCTGCAGGGATCAGATGACCGCAGATGACGTTCTCCTTGAGGCCTTCGAGGTAGTCGACGCGTCCGCGGATTGCGGATTCGCTGAGCACCTTGGTCGTCTCCTGGAAGGAAGCGGCGGAGATGAAGCTGTCGGTCTTGAGGGCTGCACGGGTGATACCCTGGAGCACGAGACGTGCCGTTGCAGGCTCTGCAGGACGTGTGACGAGCATCTTGAGGCCCTGACGCTCAAGAGATGCGTTCTCGCTTCTCATATCGCGGGCGTTGATGATGTCGCCGACCTGATACTTCTCCGAGTCGCCGGGTGCCAGGACGCAGTACTTGCCGTAGATGGCGTCGTTGACATCCATAAACTTCCACTTGTCAACCATTTCCTCCTGGAGGAACTCGGTATCGCCGGGGTTGGTGATCTCGACCTTGCGCATCATCTGACGTACGATGATCTCGAAGTGCTTGTCGTTGATCTTCACACCCTGAAGACGGTACACGGCCTGAACCTCGTTGACGATGTATTCCTGGGCCTTGACGGGGCCGAGTATCCTGAGGATATCGCTGGGTGAGAGACCGCCGTCAGAAAGCGCCGTACCGGCCTTTACGTAATCGTCGTCCTGGACGAGGATCTGCTTGGACATAGGTACGAGGTAGCGCTTCTCGACGCCTGACTTGCTGCGGACCACGATCTCGCGGTTGCCACGCTTGATCTTTCCGAGTTCGACGGTTCCGTTGATTTCGGAAAGGATGGCAGGGCTGCTCGGGTTGCGGGCTTCGAAGAGCTCGGTGACGCGGGGCAGACCACCGGTGATATCGCTTGCCTTGCCGAAG
>JAKSKA010000115.1 GCA_024401915.1 Bacteroidales bacterium | reverse complement strand
CTGCTCGACCTCCGCCAGGCGCACGCCCAGGACGGCGGTGCTGTCCGTGAAGCCTCCGCGCGAGAAATACTCGTCCCAGAAATGGAGCACCGTATATTCGAGCTTCTCGGACGATGCCGTGTACACGGAAGGGACCGTTATCTGGGGAAAAGGATGGCACTCCCTCTCCGCAGCGGACTTTTTCCCTCCTCCGCAGGCCACCAGGCAGAGCAATGACAGAACAAGCGCTATTTTTCTCATCTTAAGCATCAAAATCAAGTAAAGTTACACAAAAAATATTAGATTTGTCTTTGGTATGGGGAAAAAGATGATATTGTCCGTCCTTCTGGCGGCATTGTCCCTGGATTGCGCCGCGCAGTTCTATGTCAGCGGCACCGATCCCGGCAGGGTCCGCTGGATGCAGGTGGAGACAGACGCGTACCGGGTGCTCTACCCGCGCGGGCTCGACAGCCTCGCGCTGCGCTACGCCGCCTGCCTCGAAAGCGTGAGACGGCCCGTATCGCGTTCGTGCGGCTATGTCCCCGGTGAGAAATGCAGGGAAAAGATGCCGGTGGTGCTCCACAGCTTCACGGCCGAAGGCAACGGTATGGTCGCGTGGACACCGCGCAGGATGGACCTCTATACCATTCCGGACAGCTATTCCCCCGACCCGAGTCCCTGGATGGAGCAGCTCGTCACCCACGAATCGCGCCACTATGCCCAGATGCAATATGTGCGTGACGGCGTATTCCGTCCGCTGGGCTGGCTCTGCGGCGAGATTTCGGGAGGCGCCGCTTCGGCCCTCTATTGCGGTCCCGCGTTCTTCGAAGGGGACGCCGTGGTCGCTGAAACAGGTCTCGGAACCACTGGCCGCGGACGGGACGCCTCATTCCTCGAATACTACCGCAGTTGCCTCAGGGACGGGAAGGACAGGGATTACTGGCAATGGCTCTACGGCTCCCTGAACCGCTACACACCGGACCACTACGCTCTCGGGTACGTCACGATTGCAGGTCTGCGCACGTTATGGGACAGGCCCGACTTCACAAATCTGTATTATGAACGCCTCCGCCGGTGGAGGCTGCCTTTCTTCAATTTCCAAAATACGATACTGGCCACTACGGGCCTGGGCCTGGACGATGCGTTCAGCGACATCTGCACGGCCCTGGACACGGACTGGAAGGCCAACGACAGCGCCCGCGGGCCGTTCATCAAGGCGAGGGTGGACAGCGAACCCGAAGGCCGCTACGTCGAGAACGGACCCTCCGTTTTCCTCGACAGCCTGCAGTTCTTCATCCGCAGGGGGATGGGCGAAGCGGCAGCGGTCATAAGGCGCGACCCGGACGGAAAAGAACGCAAAGTCGGCCGTTTCTGCCCGGCAAACAACGGAATCAGCACCAACGACGAAGGGACCAGGATCATCTGGACCGAACAGAAAAGCGACCCCAGATGGGAAATGGCTTCTTATTCGGTGTTCTGCACTATGGACAGCAGCGGCACCCGCAGGCAGATCGGCAGACGCACCAGGCTCTACGGCGCCTCAATGCGCGGCAGCACCGCCCTGTCGGCGGAATATGACGGGAACGGCAAATACTACGTGGTCACGTTCAACGCTGACAGCGGAGACGTAATCAATCGGTACAGCGCTCCGGAAGGGCTCCTGCCCCTTTCTCCGGAATTCGTCGGAGACGGCATCTGGTGTATAGGAATCACTGATGGGGGCAGCGGAATCTACGACGTCTGCGACTCCTTCAGGGAGGTGATGCACCCGATTCGGGCCCGTGTGGGGAACTTTATGTCCAACGGCGGCCTGCTCACCTTCGAAAGCGACAGGAGCGGCGTCGGCGAACTGTACTGCATCGACCCTGAAAGCCGGAAAGTCAAGCAGCTGACAAGGCTGGAGCAGGGAGGCCGCAATTTCCAGATCCACGGCGACTCGCTGTATTTCAACGTCCAGAAGCCCGGAGGTCTCGTACAGGCGTCAGCAGCGCTTTCCGACTGCCTCTTCGAGGACGTAGACAATCCTGGGGAAGGTATCTTCGAGCCCGTTTTCGCACGCCGGCTTTCGCAGCAGGAAAAGGCCCTGGAGGCAGCTGACAGCGTAACGGACAGCCTTGGATGCTCGATTTCCGAACCGCGGGCGTGGCGCAAGGCCGCCCATCTCTTCAAGGTCCACTCGTGGGCTCCGTTCTACGTCAACTTCGACTCCGTGAGCAGCCTGAGCCTGGAGACCATAAGCCGGAACGCCGGACTCGGCGCCACCGTCTTCTTCCAGAACCAGCTCGGCTCGGCATACGGGATGGCGGGCTGGCACGCCGCCTTCAAGGACGGGCAGTGGCGTCATTCGGGCCACGCGAAATTCTGCTACACAGGGCTCTGGCCCGTGTTCGAACTGTCCCTCGACTACAATGACAGGAACTCCTGCAAGCGCTGGATAGAGGAGAACGGAGAAGGAAAGAAGGTTCTCTACACTACAGAAAGGGCGAAAGCGTTCATCGATGCAAAGGCCAGGGTGTACGTACCCCTGAATCTCAGTTCAGGCGGCTGGCGCAGGGGCGTGATCCCCCAGCTGGAATACGAGCTCTGCAATGATGTTTTCATAGACGGAACGAAGAAGAGGATGGATATGCTGACCGCCAGCGTGCGCGCCTATGCGATGAGCTACACCGCCCCGTCGCGCATCTGGCCGGAGTGGGGTATCGGTGCCGAAGCGGGATGGATGGGAAGGCCGCTGCTGATGGACGTCTATATGGACAATCCCTATTTCTATCTTTATGGCTACACGCCCGGCATCGGCGCGCTGCAGGGAGTGAAATTCACGGCGCTGGCACAAAGGAGCAACGCTTCGTTCACCCTCGACTATGCCATTCCGTTCGCCAACCTGGAATGGTCCGGGCTCTGTCCGCTGGTGTATGTCAGGAACCTGGAGCTCACGCCGCACCTCGATTACAATTTCTTCTACGACGGGAGTTTCAAGAAGTTCGGCTACGGTTTCGACCTGAGCGCAAGGCTCGGGAACCTGCTTTGGATACCGTATCCGGCACATTTGGGAATAAGCGTCAGGAATACCGGTGTAGGTTTCCTGTTCAGTGTTGATATTTAGTCATTATAAAAAAATAACTTGGTAATCTTTATGCATCTTGTTCCGTCTTTTGAATGCGTCATTCGGTCGCGTAGCCCGCTACGCTCCTTCATTCCGCATCCAAAATCCTAGAACAATCTTGCACAAATCTTTACCAACTTATTTTTTTACCATTCCTTAGAAAGTTATGTCAGAAAAAATCACAGGGAGGCTGCGCTGCAGCAAATGCGGGGAAGGTTTCACGACGGAAGCCTGGAGCAGCATAAACGTCGCCACGGACCCCGAACTCAAGGCCAAGGTCATAAGCGGAGAAGTGTTTCTCGCCGAATGTCCGCACTGCGGGGCGAAAACAATGATGCAGCACCAGCTGCTCTATATAGATCCGGGTGAAAAAGTGATAGTATGGCTGACTGACGGGAAGGAGGAAACCATCTCGAAGGCACGCAGCCTGTTCGAAACCGAGCTCTCCGATTATACCTGCAGGCTCGTGGATGATGCGGGCTCGCTTATGGAAAAAGTGAAGATATTCGACGCCGGCCTCGATGACGCCATTATGGATATGTGCAAGTACGTTACACGCCAGGAGATGGGCCGCGATGACCTGGAGCTCAAGTTCCTGGGCCTCAACGATTCCGACGGCTCGATCATCTTCGCATATCCCTCGAAAGGAAAGATGGAGATGACGGCCGTCGGATTCAATGTCTATGAAGACTGCCGGAGGATAAAGCCCAACCCTAGACGTTGAAGAGGAAATGCATTATGTCGCCGTCACAGACGACATAATCCTTGCCCTCTACGCCCATCTTGCCCGCTGCGCGGACAGCGGCCTCCGTCTTGTAATTCACGAAATCCTCGTACTTGATCACCTCCGCGCGGATGAATCCCTTTTCGAAATCCGTGTGGATGACGCCTGCCGCACGCGGAGCCTTGTCCCCGACGTGTATGGTCCAGGCCCTGCATTCGTCGGCCCCGGCGGTGAAGAAAGTCCTGAGTCCCAGAAGCCTGTAGGCGCTCTGAATAAGCCTTACGACTCCTGATTCCTCCAGCCCCATCTCGGCGAGGAACATCTGGCGGTCGTCGTAGTCCTCCATCTCCGTTATCTCGCTCTCCGTCTTCGCGGAGATCACCAGGATCTCTGCATTCTCGTCCTTGACGGCCTCACGCACTGCATCCACGTACTTGTTGCCGTTCACCGCAGACGCGTCATCCACGTTGCAGACATACATCACGGGCTTGTTCGTGAGCAGGAAAAGGTCATGGGCGATCGCTGCCTCCTCGTCGTTCAGGAGCGCGACGCTGCGGCACGATTTCCCCTGTACCAGCGCCTCCTTGTAGCGGATCAGGAGAGTGGCCAGTTTCTTCGCTTCCTTGTCACCTGCCTTCCCGGCCTTGTCAGCCTTGGCGAGACGCGACTCGACGGTCTCCAGGTCCTTTATCTGCAGTTCGGTATCGACGACCTCCTTGTCCCTGACGGGATCCACACTGCCATCGACGTGGACCACGTTGCCGTCATCGAAACAGCGCAGGACGTGGAGGATGGCGTCACACTCGCGTATGTTGGCGAGGAACTGGTTGCCAAGGCCCTCTCCGCGGCTCGCACCCTTCACGAGACCGGCTATATCCACTATATCGACGGTGGCCGGAATGGTTCTCTGGGGCTTGCAGATATCCGACAGGACCTCGAGACGCTTGTCCGGGACGTTGGTGGACCCCAGGTTGGGTTCTATTGTACAAAAGGGGAAATTGGCGCTCTGGGCCTTTCCGGAGCTGACGCAGTTGAAAAGTGTCGATTTGCCAACGTTGGGCAG
>JAKSKA010000114.1 GCA_024401915.1 Bacteroidales bacterium | reverse complement strand
GCTGAGATGCGAGCTCCCCGGTTTCGGGCGCGAGTGCATACTCGTGCTGGCATTCATAAAGAAAGAAAAAATATTCAGATACCTATATGAGAATCATCATTGAAGGAGCCGGCGAGGTCGGTTCGCACCTTGCCAAGATGTTGAGGGCCGAGGCCAACGACGTCACCGTGATCGACAACGACAACGGAAGACTTGACAACCTGCGCGCAGGAGTGGACGTGGTCACGATAAAAGGCAAGACCGCATCCATATCGACCCTCCAGGAAGCCGGGGCCGCAAAAGCCGACCTCTACATCGGCGTCTGCCCCAACGTGCCTCAGGAAGTGAACATAGTCGGAGCGATGCTCGCGAAAAAGCTCGGCACCGGAAAGGTGCTCGCGAGGATCAACGACGAAGGTCTGCTTTCCGCCGAGAACAACGTCCTTTACAAGGATATGGGACTGGATATGATGTTCTGTCCCGAGAAGATGGCCAGCGACGAAATAATCGAGAACCTCAAGCACAACAGCGCCGCGGAGACTCTGGATTTCGCGCGCGGCAAGCTCCAGGTCGCCGTTTTCAAGCTGGACGAGGGCACTCCGGTCCTCGATATGAAGCTCGGTGACTTCATGGCCTCGCTCAGTCCGGAGGAGCGCGGAGAGTTCCGCGTCATCGCCGTCTCGAAGAACGGACAGACCATCATCCCCGACATCAACACGAAATTCAACTACGGCGACACCGTATTCACGATAAGCCGTCGCGAAGGCGTGGAGCGTCTCTTCTCCCACTTCGGCAAGGAGGGGCACGCGGTGCGCAGCGCGATGATTTTCGGAGGCGACTCCATCGGAGCGATGGTGGCGGAGCAGCTCAGCCGGGGCGGCATCAAGGTGAAGATCATCGAAAAGGACAAGGACAAATGCATCGAGCTGGCGGAAAAGCTCTCCGACAACGTGATGGTTGTCCGCGGCGACGGGCGCAACTCGGACTTCCTTTATGAAGAAGGGATACGCGACTACGACGCCTTCATCGCCCTGACAGACAGCGACGAGACCAACGTGCTCGCCTGCGTGGTGGCAAAGAAGTTCGGAGTCTCCAGGACCATCGCGGAGGTGGAGAATATGGAATATCTCACCCTGGCGGAGGAGATGGGAGTGGATACGATAATCAACAAGAAGCTCATCACCGCCGGCCGCGTGTTCAAGTTCACCCTGAGCGGCAAGGCCAGGTTCGTCAGGTATATGCCCGGCTCCGGCACCGAGATCATCGAATACAACGTGGCACCGAAATCGGCCATCACCAAAGCTGCGCTCAAGGATATCGACTTCCCCTCCAACGCCATCATCGGTGGCGTGATACGCGGCAGCGAATCATTCATCGCCGTCGGAGACACGGTCATCGAGCCCTACGACAGAGTGGCGATCTTCGCCCTGCCGGAAACCCTGAAGGAAATAGACAAGCTTTTCAGATAGAGCTATTTGTACTTGTCGATAACGAACTGTTTCGGACGCTGCATAGGTTCGGTATAAACCCGTCCTTCATCGTCCGTAACCCTTATGTACACCGTCGAAGTGTGGCTTGAAGCCTTGTATGAGAACATATGGGCGGTATTGGAGGGCGTAAATGACGGCGAGCTGGAGCTCCTGAGCTGCATCGCGCTATAGGTCGCGAGGAACAGGGGATCGAAACGGCGTATCTTCTTGCAGGAAGTGAAATGCACATTGTCCTCGCTGGCCTCGACCTTCCACCTGCTGTCATAGTCCCAGACGTTTATCAGCACCGAATCCTGGGCGTTCTTCACATTGTACTTTCCGTACCTGGTCATATACGCGTCGAATTCCGAGGCGTACTTAGACACCCCGTAGTCCACAGCCTTCATCGCAATCTCATTCCTGTCGTACGCACGGAACTGGAAACCGGCCGGTCTCCCGACCCCCTTGAAGTAGGAATGCTCCGCAGTCCCGTCCCAGTCCATCACGCGATAGCCTCCAGGAGAACCGTCCTGCGCCAGGTTGAGCGTCGGATAATAGGAACCGGCACCCCACCAGCAGGCACACACAGAGCCGGAATTATGCTCGTGGATATTGCCGGAATCGACATTCCAGACCTTGTGCGTATGGCCGGTGACCACCCTTACATACGAATAGCCATCGAAACACTTCTTGAAATCAGCCGCATTCCTCAGGTCGTTGTACCCCGCATAATTATGGAGCGTGGCGTGCATCGTAACGACGACCGGGGTGGACTTGGGGACATAGGACAGATCCTTCCGTATCCATTTGAGGTTATCGTCGGAAACCTTCTGCTGATATATCCTGTCCGCAGACGTCCCTCCCGTAGTGTTGATACAATAGATATCGTCCACGACGATATAGTGGACCTTACCGATATTGAACGAATAGTAATTGGGACACACGTCAGTACGGAAACGCGCTGCCGTATCCCAGTCCACCATATCCCAACCCGAAAGATTGCCGTCGACGGCAGTCCTCATATTATGGTCGTGGTTGCCTATGGTATGGAATATCTGCAGGCCCTTGATCGCATTGACGTCCGCCAGATACTCGGGAAAGCAGTAATTGCAGCTGTACCAATAATAATCCCAGGTCATATCGCCGAGCGTCATCGCATAGACCTTTGCGTCGCCGCAGGTCTTGAGGTAATCGTTGATCTCGGTGGTGAAGGTCCTGAACTGCTGGCGGTCCTTGAAGGTATCCCTTCCTGTGAGATGGATATCTCCGAAGAAGAGCATCGTATGCTTTGTCTGGTCGCCATCATCAAAAAGTTCGAAATCGACGCGTTCGGGCAGGGACGCTATCTTGTGGAGCTTCTTGAAGAACTGTGGGACGACCCCGACGGACGCCACCGTGTAACCGCTTGGGATACTGATATATACCTGGGCGTTTCTCTTGGCTGACCTGAGGTCGTAACGCCCTTCCTTGTCCGTCCGTACAATCTCATATCCGTCAGAGACAGATACGTTCCCGACGCCCTTTCCGTTGCAGAGCACGAGTCCGTACACGGTCGCGCCCTCCGCCGGGACGAGTTCCTTTTCCGGATCAGGACCGGGAGGTACAAGAGGCTGCTCCTTCGAGACGCAGGACGCCACGAGGAGCAGCAACAGCAGAACCGGTAGCTTGGTCTTCAACTTACGCAAGCTTCTTCTCGCTCGGGATGAGAAGGGCGCAGAGGACTACGCCGACGATCGAGCCGACGGCTACGGAAAGCATTCCAGCATCCCAGGATGCGCTGTTGACGATACCGCCGACGACGAGTTTCGAGCAAACGGCATCACCGAGCAGGTAACCGAAGAGGCCTACGAAGCCGGCGGCGGTGCCTGCCGCGTTCTTGGGCACGAGATTGAGCGCCTGGACGCCGGTCAGAGCGACAGGGCCGTAGATGAAGAAGCCGATGAGGCAGAGAGCCACGTAGATGAGCACCTTCTGAGTCGATGCGGAAGCGTCGGCAGCGATATAGCCTGCACCTACAGCCCAGTACAGAAGCACTCCGATAGCGCACAGGAGCATACAGATGACGTTCATAGGAGCGCAGCGGCCCTTGAATATCTTTGACGTCATCCAGCCGCAGGCGAGGGTGCCGACAGCGCCGACGATATTGTGGACGGAGAAGGCGACCTTGCTCTCGGCAGCGGACATTATCCCCTTGGCCTGGAGATAGGAAGGAGCCCAGTCTCCGATGCCGTAACGCACCATATAGACAGCTACGTTGGAGATGGCGACAACCCAGAGGAGCTTGTTCTTCAGCACGTAATCGACGAAAAGCACCTTGAAGGGCAACTTCTCGCCCGTCTTGCCGCTGCTCTTGACTCCGCTGTAGTCCTTGCGCCAGTCCTGGACGGAAGGAAGGCCGCAGGACTCCGGCGTATCACGCATAGCCCACCAGCAGAACACGGCAATGACGATTGCCACGATTGCGGGGAAGACGAAATTGCCTCTCCAGGTCTGTGCGAGGCCGAGGTCAGCATACAGTGCCACACCGGCGATACCGAGGAAACCGAGGGAGAAGCTGCCGATGGTGTGGGAGACGTTCCACACACTCATCTTGAAACTCCGTTCATTCTGGCTGAACCAGTGGGCCATTATCCTGCCGCAGGGAGGCCAGCCCATTCCGCTGAGCCAGCCGACGACGAGCATCAGCACGAAGATGATGGTGGTGTTGAGAGCGATGTTGGAGCCGAAGGGCATAACGCCCACGCCTATCATCATAAGCGCCGAAAGCACAAGTCCGAGACAGAGGAACTTGCGGGCATCGGAGCGGTCCGACACGCTGCCCATAATGAACTTGGAGAAAGCATAGGCGATCGAAACGCCGGACATCGCAAGACCGACCTTCCCGGCATCGAGGATACCGTCCTGAATCATATCAGGAGCAGCCAGGGAAAGATTCTTACGAACGAGATAATAGCCGGCATAGCCGAGGAATGCGCCAAGGAACACCTTGATTCTCATCGACTTGTACTCTTTGTCGACTTTCTCGGGAGCAATGGGGTCCTTAGGCTTGGGGGGATCTAAAAAACGTGACATATGATTAAGTGTTATTAATTATTCCAATACAAAGATAACTCATTTTTTCTCAAAACGGAGTTTTGCATACTTGAGCAGCATCAGTTTCTCCCCGTAGTCGTCGAAAACGATGACGGCCTTCAACTCCGGAACGGTCCCGCTGATGGATTTGATAAGACCCTCCCCGAAGCGGTTGTGCTCTATCCTCTGCCCTTCCCGCAGTTCCGTCATAGGGACGGCGACGAAATCCGGATCTATCACGTCGGGCTTCGCGGCTGCAGGACGCACGGGAGCGGCAGGAGCGGGCCTCGGGGCCGTCTCCCGCTTGATGAACGTGACTTTCCCGCCACGAGCGGATGAGCCGTAACCGGCGCCATATCCGCGGCTGCCGCCTAGCTCGCCGTCACTCCCGCCGTGTCCGAATCGGTCCATCCGTCCTCCGGTGAAACGGCTGCCGAAGCCGCGGACCCACACGGGCCTGCATACGTGCACAGATGATTCTATCAAGACCTGCGAGTGAAAGACCGACGAGTAAGGAACAAACGGTTAAGA